>JBEKUQ010000228.1:0-5146 GCA_049514835.1 Verrucomicrobiota bacterium
GCGGCGGCTGTCGGGGAGAGAAACAGTGGCGGCGAACCGTTAAAAATAAAAACTATGGAACCTTTAGACCCGTTAAAGCAAGAGTTTCTGGATTTGATGAAAGTGATCGGCTGGACGCAGGCGGAGGCGGCAAGGCAGCTTGCCATGACGTCCGGGGCGGTCAACCAGCTCGTAAACCCCAATTCGCCGGTGCGCCCCAGCCAGACGACGTTGCGGCTGTTCAAATTGATCGTGGCGTCGCAGCGGCCGGAGGCGATCAACGCCAAGACGCTGGAGTTGAAGGCGGATCCGGAGGCGGCGCTGTCGCTGCCGGAGCGCAAGCTGATCGAGGCGCTGCGCCGGATCCCGTCGGCGGAACTGCCGCGGGCCTACGCGGTGGTTCACGGGGTGATCAATGGTTTTGGCGCGCCGTTGAGCCTGCGCCGCACGCGCCAAATCCGGCAGGGCCGTTAATTGCAACTGATTATGACTAAGAAAAAAAGCAAAGCACCCACGTACACGCGCAAGAAGATCATGGACGAATTCACAGCCCTGCCCATTTCGCGCCAGCAGAAGTGGCAGTTGCGGCGGGCCAAGGAAGGGCGGTGCGTGATCTGCGGCGACAAGAAGGTGACGGCCTGGCATTGTCTGAAGCACGCGATTGCCAACCGGGAATGGGCGCGCAAGTATGCCGGCTCCAAACGGCGCAACAAGACGCTGACCTACCAACTGGCTTCCAAGGCCAAGACGAAGAAGGGCAAGGATTAGGCGGTGGCAGCCGGGGGAGCGGAAAGGGGAGAATGAGTCGCGGAAGGAAGAAAGTGGTCTGAATACGGTCGCCGCTTGGGGGGTGGATTGTGTCGAGGCCGGGCGGTTTTGCGCCCTGACGCGGGCCAGGCCCGACACGAACCTTTCTGCCAAAGGCTGAAGGCTAAAGGCTGAAGGCTGAAACTTGAATGGTGGAAGAAATCTTTTTCAAAACCGGCCACCGTGAGGTGCGTTATTCATACCAGCTTTCTTGATGCAGGCAAGGGTCTTTATAATTTCTTCATATGAGCGGGCCATTCCGCTCGCCGGATCTCTGACGCTTGGATGTGTGATTTGCAGAAATGAGCTACTCCTTCTTGCGATGGTAGGTCACGAGATAGAGTTGCGTGCCGGCACTGGTCTTGAACTCCGTGGGGCGTTTCGCGCCGGAAAGGTCGTAACAGATGCGGAGCGTGTCGCTCTGGAGTTCGTAGATCGCGGGGAAGGTCTTGCCGTGGTTCGGCCCCTCCGTGCCGGTGATGATCATGCTCTTGGGCTTGCTGCTGGAATCGAGCGTGTAAGTGCCCCTGTCGGGTTCCTCTCCGGAGAACACTTCATATTTACCGTTGTCCAGTTTGAGGCTGATCATCTTCAAGACAGCGTCGGGCATGGGCTGTCCGGCCAACTCGGCCTTGACGGGCTTCCAATTTCCCTGAACTGCTTTGGCGTCATTGGGCGAGTCGGCCGTGAACGCGCTCAGTGATACAGCGACGGCCAAACCGATGCAGAAAATATTTTTCATGTGGTGTCGAGTGTTAATGGTTATGAATTACGGGACGCGCATAAATGTCAAACCGAAAATCGAGCGTTTTCCATAAGGTGTCAGCAGCAAAGTAAAACGGTGGATTGCGGCGGCTTCTCTTGGCGTTGGGCCCTTATGGCTCGTCGCTCGGAATTGGTGTTTTGGTTGCAGTGGGGTGCGTGATCGAAGCGGTCAGCGCACCGTGTTCGGTGAAAGCGTAAGGACGAAAAGCCCTGCCCCGATGGCTCCTGGAACTGGTCGCAAATTGCGACCCGTTCGGATTCATACCAGGGACGTGAACGGAACTCATGGCAATTTGAGATGAGTTCGGGGCATCTCCTTGGCTGGCAACACCTTGCGATCGTGAAGTCACAAATTGTGACTTCAAACCGGCGAACTCGGCGGCAGGAAGTTGGAATGCAAAATCATCGGGGAACCGTCGGCGGGCCTCTGCCTGGTCCGGTTCCTCTGCCGTCTGCCTCGTCTGGGTCGCTCGCTTGGCGCCGGGGATTCCCCGCAAATGGGTTGTCCGAAATGGAAGCCTCTCTCGTCTTGATATCCAATTGGAGCAAGTTTTTCAGACAGCGACTTAAAATGTTTTAGAAAGCTCAAATATGCGAACTGCTCAGCCCTTCCTACGAGCAAGATATGGCCTTATGTTACTATGGAATAACAATATAGGGTTTGCACCCTGATCAAAATGGGGTGTTCACCTCATATCGAATGGCCTGCATCTTGCTTCGCTCGCTCGGCCGTCTCAGCGGCGGGCGCCGGGTCGAGCGGGGGACCGTATTCGCTGCGGAAACACTGCTATGGCGTCCAGCGCAATTGGGTAACATCGCCGGGAGGCACGATCAATGCCCTTCCATCCAAAAAGCCGACGGCCACGCCTTCCGACTTGTTCGCCAGTAATTCGGGGCCGCCGGTCTGGTTCCAACCCGGATTGGATGTCTGGAAAAAGAGCACGGTGTCGCCGTTCATGCCTCTCGAAAACGAACGGCCGGCCATCTGGGAATTGAGAGCGAAGAACGTGTTGGTCGGTGTGACTGGCCAAAGCCTGCCGTCGCTGTTCAAGCTTTCGCACCAGTTGGCGGCCTCTGGAATTGTCTTCCGGGCCATGGCGCTGAAAACGAGGGTTTTGGCCGCGATTTGGAGTTCGGGCAGCCCGGGGTTGGCCTGCGCGATTTGACTGGCGGTGGGAAGGGCCTTTGGCCAGGGGGCTTGTGTGTTTTGGGTCGGGCTGGGATGCCTGACCAGCACCACGGTGGTGCCGGTCGCCAGCAGGATAACTACAGCGGCTGCTGCCGCGGTCTGTGCTTTTGTCCATGCCATAAGTTTGATTGCTCCTTTGATGAGGGTTAAGGTTGAACCGCCGGCGGCAAGGCCTTTGCCTGCCGCTACGGCGATGACGGCTTTTGTCAGGGCCGCGGGCGCGGCTTGAACGGAATTGGTCGAGAGCGCTACCGTGATGGCGGCCGCCGACAAAACGACTCCGCGTTGAACGAAGAACGCGCGCAACTTCTCCACCGCCCGGCTGACCCTGGTCTTGGCCGCATTTTCGTTCACGCCCAAAGCGGCCGCGACTTGTTTCAAATTTTTGCCTTCAAAATACCGGAGGACAATGGCGCTGTGGTCTTTCTCGCCCAGCCGGGCCATCGCGATGTCCAAGAGGGGCGCAATTTCGGGCCAGGGCGGGGACTCGGGTTCGGGTTGGTTCAACAAGGATTGCACATAAACCTCCTGTTCGCGGGACTGGCGGCGGCGTTGCGTTCTCAAGGCCCTGAACGCGACGTATTGGGCCGTACGGCAAAGCCAGGCCGGGAGAACCGTCTTGGGCCCAAGCGAGGCTGCTTTGCGGGCCAGAATAATGAAAGCAGCCTGGGTGGCTTCTTCCGCCAGTTGAGTGTCCCGAAGCTGGCGCAGGGCGACCGAATAAACCAGGTTGACATACCGTGAGACCAGCGTGGCGAAAGCTTCCTCCGAGTTGTGCGAGACATATTCCCGAACCAGTTCCATGTCCCCGGTGGTCACCACCATGTTCTCGGTCGTCATCATGCAAGCATATGCCCGCCAACGCGAAAAGGTTACAAACATCTTCAGGCAAACGCTGGTGATGCGCCGCTCCCGGGTAGCGAAGGGATTGAGAGACTCCATCGAGGCTGTGGTGTTGGGGAGCTGCCAGCCGTCGCTCTCCACGTTCCGGTCAAAGCTCAAGACAATCGTACAGGATATTCTCCAAACACGCCGCATTCCAAAACATCTGCCCGGCGTTCGCCGCGGAATTTGGTGTTTTTTTCATTGGTTTGGGCGCTGCTTCGGGTATTTTGTTGATATGGCCGAAATTACTCGCATACTTGAGGCCGTTCAGCAAGGGGACTCCACAGCGGCTGCCGAACTGTTCCCGGTGATCTATGAAGAATTGCGCAAGGTGGCCGGGCAAAGGATGGCCCGCGAGGGGCCAAGTCCCACGCTCCAACCCACGGAACTTGTCAACGAAGCCTGGCTGCGGCTGGCGGGCAGCCAGAGCCGGGATTGGAAGAACCGGGCGCACTTCTTTGGGGCCGCCGCCGAAGCCATGCGGCGCATCCTGGTGGACCGGGCGCGGCGCCGCAACCGCCTCAAGCGCGGCGGCCAGTGGGAGCGGGTGGACGTGGAGGAGGCGGACATTCCGTCGCCGATGGCCGATGACGACTTGCTGGCCTTGGACGAAGCGCTGGCGAAATTCGCCGTGCTGGACGCGCGCAAAGCCGAGCTGGTCAAATTGCGTTACTTCGCCGGACTGACGTTCGAGGAGGCCGCCGAAGTGCTGGGCATTGCTGTGCCCACGGCCAAGCAGTGGTGGGCTTACGCCCGCGCCTGGCTGCGGGTGGAGATGACGGGCGCGGGGTCCCGCGGACCACCGGACCGATAATGGCAGGTCGAGATTTCCACGTACTTTTTGCCGGCAAACCACGCATGAATCAGTAGGTGAATGCTTCCAATCCCGAAATGAAGCCCGATCCGCAGCGTGAGGCCGCCCTGTTCGAGGCCGCCGCCCAACTGACGGGCGCCGAACGCGCCGCCTTCCTCAATGTCGCCTGCCACGGCGACCCGGCCTTGCGCCAGCGCCTTGAGGCCCTGCTCGCCGCGCACGATGCCAAGGATCCATTTCTTGAACCCGAAGCGCCGAAGCCAGGGAGCCAACCCGTCAACACCATCAAACTCGGCGTCACGGACAACCCGGCTGACGATGCCGTCGGCAGGATGGTCGGCCATTACAAGCTGTTGGAAAAGCTGGGCGAAGGCGGTTGCGGGGCCGTCTATGTGGCCGAACAAACCGCGCCGGTCCGCCGCCGGGTGGCGCTCAAGGTCATCAAGCTGGGCATGGACACCAAGGCGGTCATCGCCCGGTTCGAGGCGGAACGGCAGGCCCTGGCCATGATGGACCATCCGAACATCGCCAAAGTGCTCGATGCCGGCACCACGGAGGCCGGACGTCCTTACTTCATCATGGAATTGGTCCGCGGCATCCGCATCACCGAATACTGCGATCAAAATCAGCTCTCGACCCTGGAGCGTCTGGACCTTTTCATCAAGGTCTGCCACGCCATCCAGCACGCGCACCAGAAGGGCATCATC
>JBEKUQ010000229.1:0-5142 GCA_049514835.1 Verrucomicrobiota bacterium
ACACTGTTTTACCTGTTTGAACCTGTTCAAACCATAAAGGACATGCGTCCTTTATCGTAAACACGTCCGTCGGTGAACCCGTGTTTCGCGTGAGCGATGAGGGAGGTTTTCGGCGAGCACGGCCTCCGAGGCCGCGCGCAGCCGAAGCCCGCGTGAGCGGGCGTAAACCGACCGAAGTCGGGAGGGTCACAAGACGGCCAAACAGCGGCAAAACCCTTGTGCATCAAGGGGTTTGCGGCGGGAGGGGGTATCCCCGCTGCGGGGATAGGTGTGGGGATACCCTAAAGCGGCTGATTTTGATCAAAGAATGTTCGAACTTTGATTAAAAGACACCGCCAAATCCCGTTTCCTGGAGCACCAGCAAGCATCCTCCGCCGTGCCGTTTCCCACGGCGATCACCGGCCTTCGACGTCGAGGAGCTTGGTGTGTTTTTTCAGGCCGCGCAGGACGGCGAAGATGATGAAGCCGGCGATGAACACGCCGAACCAGACATAATCGAGATGGAACTCCCTTTCCGCGATGGAGTCGCCAATGAGGTCCAGCAGAAAGAAGACGTAGATGATTTGAAAGAAGGCGTTGTATTCACGCTGGGCGACGGTGCGCCAGCAAAAAGGGACCGGCGAGGGTTTCCAGCCGTGGCGCCTGGGAATGAAGGCGGGAGTTTGGGCCGACCATTTTTCAAAAGTCTCGCCAAAGCGCTCGCGCAAGAAGGCCTCTTCGGCCAGCATGATGCGCTCGTAAAAAAGCGCGTAAAAGCAGGTCGTCAAAACCACCACCCACCAAACATGCGGCCAGAGGGCAAAGCCGAACAGGATCAGGTAATTGCCCAGATACAAAGGGTGTCGCACGACGGAATAAATCCCGGTCGTGGTCAAGGTGTTCGCCACCTGCTCGCGCGTGTTCCGCCCGGAGGTGCCAATGGGCGCGCGTCCCACGGTGATGATGCGGATGACCAATCCGGCGGTGGAAACGGCCAGGCAGAAGCCCTGCCACAATTCGTTGAGAAAATGGTTTCCGAGGTAGTTGAAGTCGAGCAGAGAGACGACGAAAATGGGGATCAGAGCCAGTGGAAGATAGCTGCGATGGCGGAAAAGCCAGGTGCCCGATTGTTCCAGCTCGTTGCGCAATGACATCGGCGCGATGGTAGTGGCTTTGTTTCCCGCCCACAAGCGGCTTGTGCGCCCGCCGGATTTTCCGGCGTGCCACCGCGCCCGCCGCCGGGTAAGTTGGGAGGATGAATTTCGTGCCGCCAGAACTGGAGCGCATTCTCCGCCAGACGCCGGAGTTGCAGAGGGCCTGGCTGGTGGGCGGTTGTGTGCGCGACGGGTTGCTCGGTTGTCCCGGCAAGGATTTCGACGTGGAGGTCTTTGGCCTCGGCTGCGAAGAACTGGCGCAGGGCCTTTCCCGCTGGGGCAAGGTGGATTTGGTGGGGCAATCCTTCGGCGTGGTCAAATTAAAGACGGGCAGCGAACACAGCTATGATTTCACCATTCCCCGCCGGGACTCGAAAATTGCCGCCGGCCACAAAGGATTCGCGGTGGAGTTGGACCCGGGTATCACTCCCGCGCAGGCGGCGGCGCGGCGCGATTTCACGATCAATTCGCTGATGTTTGATCCGCGCACGGGGGAGCTGCTGGATTTTTTTGGCGGGGCGGCGGATTTGCGGGCGGGAATCCTGCGCCACACCAGCCCGGCGTTTGTGGAGGACCCGTTGCGCGTGTTGCGCGGCATGCAATTGGCCGGGCGTTTCAATTTGAAACCCGCTGGCGAAACGGTCGAACTCTGCCGGCGGATCAAAGGCGGCTTCAGCGAATTGGCCGGCCAACGGGTGCGCGATGAATGGTTCAAATGGGCGGAAAAAAGCGCGGCGCCGTCGTCCGGGCTGAAGTTCCTGGCCGCGACCGGATGGGTGGAGCACTTCCCGGAAATCCAGGCCCTGCTGGGCACGCCCCAGGACCCGGAATGGCATCCGGAAGGCGATGTCTTCGTCCACACCGGCCATTGTTGCGACGCCATGGCGCGGCTGCCGGAGTGGCGGTCGGCCGGGCCGGAGGCGCGGATGGTCTATATGCTGGCGATCCTGGCCCACGACTTTGGCAAGCCGGCCACGACCCAGGCGGCGATGAAGGACGGCCGGAGCAGGATCATTTCGCCGGGGCACGACGCGCTGGGCGGGGAACTGGCGCAGAGGTTTCTGGAGAGGATTCACGCGCCGCCGGCCATCCAGGCCAGGGTCGTGCCGCTGGTCGTCAATCATATTATCCACTTTCAGACCTTGAGCGACCGCGCGCTGCGCCGGCTGGCCAAACGGCTGGAACCGGAAAACATCCGGGGTTTGTGCCTGGTGATCACCGCCGACAGCATGGGCCGTCCGCCGCTGGCGCCGGCGCAGCCGGAGAACGTGCGCCAGTTGCTGGCCCGGGCGCGCGAATTGGAGATACAGGAAAAGCCGCCCGAACCCATCCTGATGGGCCGGCATTTATTGGAGCTGGGACTGGCGCCCGGCAAGGATTTGGGCGTGATTCTGGATCGCGCCTACGAGGCGCAATTGGAAGGGCAGTTTTTCGATTTGACGCACGCCCTGGCCTGGCTGCGGGAGCAGGGCGATCTGCCCCTGACGGCGGACGCGCGAAGCAAGTTGGAAGCACGCTGCCGCCGCGAAGGCCAGGGGAGCGGCAGTTCCGCCGTTCCCGAAGAGTCCAATCCTGACGGGCCGCATCACGAGGGAAAAACCCGCTCAAAAACCTGATAGCGGGTCTCGTTCAGGCCGAGCCGGCGATAGACTTCCCGCGCCCGATGATTTTCCCTTTCCATGTACAACCGCAATCCGCACACATTTTTTTGCGCGGCGGCCTGCGCGAGGACATGCGCGAACAATGACCCGAACACGCCCCGCGCGCGAAACTCCCTTTGCACATAGACACTTTGCAGCCACCAAAAATTTCCGTTGCGCCAGTCGCTCCACTCGTAAGTAATGAGCACCTGTCCGATGACCGCGCCCTGGTTTTCGGCCACAAAATAAATGCCCCGGGCGGCGTCGCGCAGCAGCCCCTCCACGCCCGCGCGCACGATGGCGGGATCCAGCCGGAGATCCTCCGTTTCCAGCGCCAGGGCAACGTTGAACGCGGCAATGACATCGCGGTCAGCGGGCTTGGATTGGCGGATGACAAATTCGATGCGCGGATTGTAAGTGCCAAACCCTCCATTCGTAAATCGCAAATGAGTCCGGCACGGTGAAGGGACGCGTTTCACATTTTTGGGTTCCCCTCTTAATCGCAATCCTGATCTTGATCTTGGTCCCTCACTCCGCGCTTGAAGATCAAGGTCAGGAGCAAGATTGAGATTAAGAATTGGGAAATGCCTGTCCAAAAATATAAGATGCTCCCCACGGAACGGCCGTTTAGGGCGCGAGATGTTGGCGGACCAGGGCGCACAGCTTCATGGCCAATTGGTCCTGCATGCCGTAATAGACACACTGCCCCTCCTTGTGGCGGGCCAGGATGCGGGCGCCGGCCAGCAGGGAAAGGTGTTTGGAAACATTGGCCTGGGTGGCGCCCACCGCCGCCACAATCTGGTTCACCGTGCGGGGTCTGCCGCAGACGGCTTGCAGGATGCGCAAGCGCATCGGTTCGCCGAGCAGCCGGAAGAGCAGGGCCACCTGCTCCAGCTCGGCGTCGGACAACAAGCGGTTCATTTTGCCGGTTGACATATTCTTGAATAGTTATATATTCATACAATGAACATGAACCTATTGCAAGTCAAAACCTCCATCGCGCCGGCCGAACTGCATCGCGCCCTGGCCGGGGGCGCCCCCGCCCGGTTGCTCGATGTCCGCACGCCGGCCGAGTTTGCCGCCGCCCATGTGCCGGGCGCGAAGCTGATTCCTCTCGACGACCTGGATCCGGCCTCTCTGGCGCGCGAGCCTGGCGCGGAGAAATCGCCGGTGTATGTGCTCTGCCAGTCCGGCGGACGCGCCCGCCAGGCGATTGCCAGGCTGGAGCGGGCCGGGATTCGCGGCTGCGTGCTGGTCGAAGGAGGCACGCAGGCCTGGATTGATGCGGGCTTGCCGGTGGAGCGCGGTCCGAGCCGGGTTTTGCCGCTGATGCGCCAGGTGCAAATCACGGTGGGTTTCATCTCCGCCGCCGGCGCGGTTCTCGCGCTCGCCGCCAATCCGCTCTTCGCCATCATTCCGCTCGTCATGGGCTGCGGACTCCTGTTCGCCGGGCTGACCGGCACGTGCGGATTGGCGCTGGCACTGGCGAAAATGCCGTGGAATCGCGCGCCAAGCTGCGGTTCGTGTTGTGCAACAAAAACAGATTCTGCCTCATGAAAAATCCGCTCCGTATTGTGATTGTCGGAGGCGTGGCGGGCGGCGCTTCCGCCGCCGCCAAGGCGCGCCGCGTGGATGAGCTGGCCGACATCCAGGTTTTCGAGCGCGGCCCCTACATCTCCTTCGCCAACTGCGGCCTGCCCTATTTTATCGCCGGCGAAATTGACGACCGCGCCAAATTGATCGTCATGACACCGGAAAAATTTTGGGAACGCTCGCGCGTCCGGGCGCACGTCAACCACGAAGTTCTTTCCATCAACCGCGCCGCGAAAACTGTCTGTGTCAAGCAACCGGATGGCCGGCAGCGCGACGTGCCTTACGACAAGCTCGTCCTGAGCCAGGGCGCGAAGGCCATTGTGCCGCCCATTCCCGGGGCGGACCAGCCGCAAGTTTTCACCTTGCGCGACCTCCCGGATATGGACCGCATCGCCGCCTTCCTCAACGAACGCCGCCCGCGTCACGCGGTGGTCATCGGCGGTGGGTTTATCGGGCTGGAAATGGCGGAAGCGTTCCATCATCGCGGCCTTCACGTCACCGTGGTCGAGCGCAATCCGCACATTCTGCCGTTGCTGGACCGCGACATGGCGGCGCATCTGCAAAACCAAATCCGGCGCGAGGATTTCGACTTCAAAACCAGCGCCGACGTGACCCGGTTTACGGGCGAGGGCGTGGAATTCGCCGATGGCAGCCGGTTGCCGGCGGATTTGATTCTGATGAGCGTTGGAGTGAAAGCCGAAGTGGAATTGGCCAGGGCGGCAGGATTGGAGATAGGGGAAACCGGCGGGGTGAAAACCAATGGCCGTCTGGAATCG
>JBEKUQ010000230.1:0-5137 GCA_049514835.1 Verrucomicrobiota bacterium
TTTGGCGAGCCGTTTCGTTCTATTGACAATCCGCCGGGGCAACCAAAATCCTAAATCGGATGCCGCCCTTTGAGGCATTTCTGGCCTTGCGCTACCTGCGTCCGCGGCGGACGTTTGTCTCGGTCATCACGGTGATCTCGGTGATCGGCGTTATGCTGGGGGTGGCGGTGTTGATCGTGGTGATCGCGGTGATGAGCGGTTTTGACCAGCAATGGCGTACGCGCATCCTGGGTTTCAATTCGCATCTGAAGGTCTATAACGCCGATTTGTCCGCCATGACGAATTACCCGGTGTTGCTGAGGGAAATCACCAACAACCCCGAGGTGGTGGGCGCGGCGCCGTTCATTGTCGGAGAGGTCGTCATCCAAGGGGAGCGGAGCGCGGAGGACACCAACTGCGCCGCCGGCATCCTGGATGGAATTGATCCGGCCAGCGAGGGGAAAGTCTCGGTGCTGCCGACCAACATTGTGCGGGGCAAATTTGAGGTGGAGGACAAGGGGTTGCTGGTGGGGACCGACCTGGCCTATTATATGCGCCTGGAGGTGGGGGATCGGGTGGCGCTGTATTCGGGGGTCAGCCTGAAGAAAATGGCTCATGCCGCCCGCCACACCAATGAGGATGTGCCCCTGCCAACGGATTTTACGGTGCGCGGAATTTTTGACGTGGGTTTTCCCGCCTATAACCGCACGCATGTGGTGGCGTCGCTGGAGGACGCGTCCCGGGTGTTGGATATGCAGGAGGAAAGCGTGACGGGAATCAAGGTGAAGCTGCGGGATGAATTCCGGGTGGACAGCGTGGCGGCGGCCTTGCAGGGGGCGGTGAAGGAACCGGTGCGCCTGGTGACCTGGCGGGAGGATGCGCCGGACATTTTCAACGCGCTGGCGGTGGAAAAGAACATGATGTTCATCCTGCTGTTTTTTATCATGATCGTGGCGGCGTTTGGGATCGTGAGCAGCCAGATTACATTTGTGGTCCAGAAAACGCGGGAGATCGGGATTCTCAAGGCGCTGGGGGCGAGCAACGGACAGGTGCTGTGGCTGTTCCTGAGCCAAAGCGTGGTGGTCGGCATCCTGGGCGTCGGGCTGGGGTTTGGCCTGGCCAACCTGGCCTTGCATTATCGCAATGAGTTTCTCCATTTCCTGCGCGATGTTACCCATATCTATTTGCTCCCCCCCTCCATTTACCAGGTGTATGATTTGCCCTCTTCGATTGAAACCGGCGACATTTTATTGATCTGCGGGACGGCCTTTTGCGCGTGCGTTTTGGCGGGGCTGTTTCCCGCCTGGAAGGCCAGCCGCCTGCAACCGGTGGAGGCCCTGCGCCATGAGTGACCTCGTCGCGCCAGCGCCGGCGGGCGCACCGGAGACGGCGGGCGGACCGATCCTCAGGGCGCGCGGGGTCGGGAAGTCGTCTCTGATGGGCCGGCGCTGGCTGGAGGTGTTGCGGGACGTGGAGCTGACGGTGCAGCGGGGCGAGTTCCTGGCCCTGCGCGGCGCGTCCGGGGCGGGGAAGAGCACGCTGCTGCACCTGCTGGGCGGGCTGGACCTGCCCAACGCGGGAGAAATTATTTTTGACGGAGCGGATTTGCGCGCCCTGCCCGCCCGCGCGCTGGCGCGGCTGCGCAACCGGCGGGTCGGTTTTGTTTTTCAGGCCTATCATTTGCTGCCGGAATTGAGCGCGCTGGAAAACGTGGCCCTGCCGGCGCGGATGGCGCGGCTGGGGCAGAAGGAAGCAGCGGCGCAGGGAAGCGAACTGCTGCAGCGGGTCGGATTGGGCGAGCGGCTGGAGCACCGGCCGTATGAATTGTCGGGCGGCGAACAGCAGCGGGTGGCCATCGCGCGGGCGCTGATCAACCGGCCCGATTTGATCCTGGCGGATGAACCGACGGGCAACCTGGATTCGCACACCGGCGAGGAGATCATCCGTTTGCTCTGCGAATTGCGCGAGGAGCGGCAGGCGACGCTGATCATGGCCACGCACGACGCCAGGATCGCCGCGCGGGCGCCGCGGGTGGTGGAGCTGGTGGATGGAACCGTGACCGCCCCGCCGTAGCTGGCCGCGGCGGTCCAGGACCGCCGCCGAAACCCGGCAAACCCGATGCCAAACGACTGGGAAGAACGTTATCAAAGCGGCGACATGCCGTGGGAAAAGGGCGAGGCTTCGCCCGGGCTGGTGGATTTTCTGGCGGCGCGGCCGGGGTTGGCGAGGGGCCGCGTGCTGGTGCCGGGCTGCGGCACGGGCCACGACGCGCGGGTGTGGGCCGGGGCGGGATTTGCCGCGACGGGCTGCGACATTTCCCCGAGCGCGATCCGGTTGGCGGTGGCAAAGACGCGCGCCGCCGGATTGACCGCCGAATTCATTTTGGGCGATTTTCTGGGGGACGCGCCGCCGCGCCCGTTCGATTGGATTTTCGAGCACACGCTTTTTTGCGCGATTGAGCCGGACCGGCGCGAGGATTATGCGGCGGCGGTGGCGCGCTGGCTCAAGCCGGGCGGCGACTACCTGGCTGTCAATTATATGATACCCGACACGGAGGGGCCGCCGTTTGGCACGAGCCGGGGGGAAATCGTGGCGCGGTTTTCGCCCCATTTTGATTTGCGGGAGGAATGGGTGCCGCGGTCGTATCCGAACCGGAAGGGTTTGGAACGGATGTTCTGGTGGCGCCGGCGGGGGTGAGGCGCGGCGAGGCGTGCAGGGAATTGAATGGCCGGGAGAAAGCGCAGAGATGGAAGCGAGACAAGACCGCAACAAAATGAGTTCCCCACGGATTTCGCAGTTTCCACAGACATAATTGACTTTTCAACGCAAAGACGCCAAGTCGCCAGGAAGAAAAAAACTCTTTGCACCTTCGCGACTTTTCGGCTTTGTTAAAAGAGGCAGGAGGAGAAGTCAGGGGAATGATTGTCAGGGGAATAATCCAGAAAGCGCCTTCTTCCATTCCCCTGACAAACATTCCCGCGACTCAACGCAAACTGTTGGTGCCGGTGGCGGCGGCGGTGTCGAGCGGGTGAAAGAGCAGACGGCGGAAGGCGTTGGGTTCGAATCTGGCCTCGCCAAAAACGGGACTGCGGAGGCTGACGCCATCGGCAGACCAGCTTTCCAGTTGAAAGGTGACGGGGCCGCCATGCGCGAAAAGAGCATGGACGCTGGCCGGCAATTCCTGGGGCGGCTCGGCCTGCAGGGCGAAGGACAGGCGTCGGACCCGGCTGAGGGGAATTTCCGTTTTGTCCTGTTTGGCGCGCAACGTCATCTTGCCGTCGGCGAGGGATTCGATCACGCCGGCGAGGGTGGTGGTGTTGGTGAGCCAGGCGGCGTCCTGGTTGGCGGGAGGAGAGTTGGTTTGATCGGCCTCCCACACGCCGTCCCACGGGGCGAGGCGGAGGTTGCTGACTTTGACCTGGCCGCTGCCGTTGTGGACGAAGCGCACGCCGGTGCCTTCGCCGACAAAACCGTTGGTGTCGGTCCAGACCTGGAGCCACTGGCCATCCACGGCCAGGGCCAGGGTGTTGGACTTTTTGCGGGCGCGGAGATCAATGTGGACGCGGTTGGTTTGGGAAAAGGCGGGGACGACCACCGGGGAAAGGAAGATGATCGGGTTCTCCATCTTCTTGATCCGCGTTATGTCAACATACAAAGATTGAAAGCGCACGCTGTAAAAGGCGCCGAATTTGGGGGCGGTATCCTTGTCGGCGATGAGGATCGGCTGGAGGGAATCGGTGTAGAGGGCGAGGGAAAGGGTGAGGGTGCCGGTCCAGGCAAGGTCAAACTGGAGGTCGGCGGTGTCGGGCAACTTGAGGTCGCGGGCGATGGAGGCGGATTTGCTGGCATAGAAGGCGCCGTCGCGAAAAGTCCATTGGCCTGACTCGACGCCTTGCAACCCCACCACCGTGCCCTTGGTCCAGCCCTCCGGGCCGGTCAGGGTGAAGAGGTCGGGCGTGGTGGGGAAGAAGTAAATGGACTGGACGTGTTTGCGCGGAATTTTTAGTTGACCGGCATACCAGGTCTGAAGGCAAAGGGTGTCGCGCGTGCAGGAAAGGAGGCTGCCTTCGAGCACGTCACCCTGGGTGAGGGAGACTTTGCAGGGAAAGTTGTTGCCGCGGTCGGGGGGCGCGGGTGGATGGAGGTCCAGTTGGGAAACGCCCTCGAGTTTGAAATCAATCGGTTCGGCCACGTCGGGATCTTTCCAACGGACAACCTGGTGGGGGTCAATGGAGAGCAAATTGCCCTCCAGCGAGTCGCCGTTGCGGAGGAGCAAGGTGTCACGGGCGGAGTTGGTGGAATCGGCCGCGGGGGCGGCCAGGGCCGCAGTCAAGAAGAGCAAGGCGGTTAAGCCACGGATGGCCTTGAGAAATGCGTTATTGGTCGAGCGCATCGAATTCATTTTCCGGGGAGGAGGCGGCGGGGCCGGTTCTGGGCCGGTCGAGATTAAATTCCATTTGACGGATGGAGCCGGGTTGGAAGGCAACGGCGCCGAAGAGCGCGCTGCGGCCGGCAATGGAGGTGTCGTCCCACTTTTCCAATTGGAAGGAAACACTGCCGCCGCCCGGGAAGACGGCGCGGACCTCCCACGGGCCGCGCGGCTCGGCCACGGCGCTGGAGCGGGCGAAATCAATCTGCCGCACCCGCTCGCAGGGAACGTGGAGGAGGTTGCCGCCGAGGTTGACGTCCAGCTTGCCGTCGGAGATGCCCAGGACTTTGCCGCCAGCCTTGTCGCGGTTGATGAAGGAAAGCAGGTCGGCGTTGGTCGCGCCGGCGGAAGCAACGGCGGGCTCATACTTGCCCTCCCACTTGCTGATTTTGAAATGGCTCAACTTGGCGGTGGCGCCGGTGGGCTGGTTTTGCACGACGAACCCGGTGCCGAACGCGCTAAAGTCGCCTAAATCGGTCCAGTGTCTGACCTCCACGCCGTCCACGAGAACGGTGAGGCTGTCTTCTTCCTTGTTGCAGTTGAGGGTGACGCGGGCGGGTTTGCCTTCGGAGTTAAAATTGGTCAGGGCGCTGTTGTGGGTGGTGCTGGGGTCCCAGCCGCGGCCGGGGCGGAGGAGGGCGATTTGGGAGGATTCGAGTTCGAGGGCGAGAGAATAATTATTGACGGGTGCGCCGCCGCGCGGGACGACGTAGGTCAAGGAGTCCACCC
>JBEKUQ010000231.1:0-5135 GCA_049514835.1 Verrucomicrobiota bacterium
TGCTCCGCCATGTGCCGCGCCGCGGCTTCCGCCTGCGCCGCTTCCCACTCCGCCAGTTTCTGCACCACCGTGGTCGGGTCCTGCGATTTGGTGATCACTTCATCGCGCGATATCAGGCCCTTCATGTGCAGTTCCATCAGGTAGCCGTCCAGCGTCACCATGCCCCATTTGCCCCCGGTCTGGATGTCCGAATTGATGCGGAAGGTTTTATTGTCCCGGATCAGGGCCTGGATGCCCGGTGTATTGATCATGATTTCGTAGGCGGCTATGCGCCCAGGCTTGTCGCAGCGCGGCAGCAGCAGTTGCGAGATGACCGCCTGCAACACCGTGGAAAGCTGGATGCGGATGGTTTCCTGCTGCTGCATCGGGAAGGCGTTGACCAGTCGGTCAATCGTCTTGGCCGCGCCCGTGGTATGCAAGGTGGCGAACACCAGGTGCCCGGTTTCCGCCGCCGTGATGGCCGCTTCCATCGTTTCCAGATCGCGCAATTCCCCCACCAGAACCACGTCCGGGTCCTGCCGCAGGGCGCGGCGCAAGGACTCCGCAAAGCTGGGAACATCAATATGCACCTCGCGCTGGGTGACGATGGCTCTTTTGTGTTTGTGGTAATACTCAATCGGGTCCTCCACCGTGATGATGTGGGCGTCGTCCCGCGTCTCATTGATGATGTTGATCATCGAGGCCAGGGTGGTCGTCTTGCCCGAGCCGGTCGGGCCGGTCACCAGCAGCAGCCCCCGCGGCTTGCGCAACAAGGCGTTGATCGTATGCACCGGCAGCCCGATTTGCTCCAACGTCAGCAGCAACGTCGGTATCTGCCGAAGGACTATGCCAAAATCTCCCTTGGTCTTGAAAACACTCACGCGAAAACGCGCCACTTCGCCGAAGGCAAAGCCGAAATCCGCCCCCCCCTTCTCCCGCACCTGCTGGATGTGGTCTTCGGAAGTGACGCTGCGCACCAATTCTTCCACGTCCTCGGGCCGCAGCGGCGGGCCGTCCACGCGGTGCAGAACGCCGTGGACCCGGATGACCGGGGCCACATAGCTGCGCAGGTGCAAATCAGAGGCCCCCTCCTGCACCACCAACTGCAATAAATCAGCCATCGAATACATAACGAACTATACAATATGTCAAAATTAGCGCGTTTTATCGCGATACAGTCTAATCAGCATCCCCCGTCGTCGCCCGGATCACTTCATCCGCCGTCGTCAGTCCCGCCAGGACCTTGCGCGCGCCGTCTTCGCGCAAGGTGCGCATCCCCATCTCGCGGGCCCGGGCGCGCAAGATCGACGAGGAAACCCGTTCATAGATCAATTTGCGCGCCTCGTCGTCGAGGACGAAAATCTCAAAAATGCCAAAGCGGCCGCGATAGGAAGTCTTGTTGCAATCGCTGCAACCCTTGCCCTGCATGCAGTTGGCGCCGGCCAGTTGGCTCGCATCCAGGTTCAACCCATGCATTTCCGTGTCGCTCAGGGTACAGGGCGCCCCGCAACGCTTGCACACCTTGCGCACCAGCCGTTGCGCCATCAAGGCGCGGACGGAGGAGGCGACCAGGAAGGGCTTGACGCCGATATCAATCAAACGGGTGACCGCGCTGGGAGCGTCGTTGGTATGGAGGGTGGAGAAGACCAGGTGCCCGGTCAGCGAGGCGTTGATGGCAATGGTGGCCGTTTCCACGTCGCGGATTTCACCCAGCATGATGACGTTGGGGGCCTGGCGCAGCATGGAGCGCAGGGCCATGGCGAAGGTCAGGCCCACCGTTTCGTTGACCTGCACCTGGTTGATGCCCGAGAGCAAATACTCGACAGGGTCCTCCACCGTGATGATTTTGCGGTCCGGGCGATTGATGAAATTCAAACAGGAATAGAGGGTGGTCGTCTTGCCCGAACCGGTCGGGCCGGTGACCAGCAGGATGCCGTCCGGCAGGCCGATCAATCGCTCGAAGGTCTGCTGGTCATCGGTGAAAAAACCCAGTTCCGGCAGCCCAAGGCGCAAGCCTTCCTTGTCCAAAATACGCATGACAATGCTCTCCCCGTGGTTGGTCGGTATGCACGACACGCGCAGGTCAATGAGCTTGCCCCCCACGGAGGTTTGAATGCGTCCGTCCTGCGGGATGCGCCGTTCCGCGATGGACATGGCGGACTGGATTTTGATGCGGCTGATGACCGCCGCCTGCAACCGCTTGGGCGGGCTTTTCATTTCATGGAGCATGCCGTCAATCCGGTAACGGACGCGGAAGGTCTTGGAGAGCGGTTCCAAATGAATGTCGGAGGCGCGCGCCCGGAAGGCCTCCACGATGAGCATGTTGACCAGCTTGATGATCGGGGCGTCGGCTTCCACCGTCGCGCCATCATCGCCCACCTGCTTTTTGATGGTGCCGACGTCCACCTCCCCCTCGGTGATTTCCTGGATCATGCTGGAAACCGAATCGTCCGCCGCGCCGTAATACTTGTTCAGCGCGGCCTCGATGTCTTCATCGGTCGCCACGCGAAACTCGATCTCGGCATTGACCATCCGTTGCAGGGCGTCCATGGTGTCCAAATCGGACGGATCGGCCAGGGCGACGGCAACCGAATTGCCGTGTTTGGAGACCGGGATGGCCCGGTAGCGCTTGGCCACGTGGCGCGGGATGGCGGCGATGACGTCATCCGGCAGCCGCATGTTTTGGAGATTGACGAATTCGTAGCCCGACTGGGAAGCCTTGGCCTGGGCGACATCGGCGGGCGTGATAATCTTACGGGAAAGCAACAGGTTAACCAGCCCCTCGGAGCTGGCCTCCGCCTCCTCGCGCAACGGGCCTAATTGCTCGGCGCTGACATGCCCCATGTCCACCAACAGATCCACTAAAATGTCGTCTTTTGTGGCCACGGTTCAACTTTGCTTCGGTCGTTTTTCAAACTGAAAAAGGTGATTCTACAAGCCCGCGCAGGCCCTTGTCCATCAAAGAATAATGAAGTCGAAATGGTGAATTGAGATGAAGCATCCCGATTTTCACCATGCATCTTTCCTGGCCCGTCATCGCTCATATTCATAAAGCAAGAGAGGCCGTCTGGCGGAAGAGCGGTCTGTTTGAACTCTCAAATCGGGTCCCCACCCCCGTCCCTTGCCCGTTTTGTTCCCCGTTCCCCCGCTTCCTGCTGTCGTTTCCTCGGCGTTTTTGGCTCTTCCATTCCAAACGACCTCTCTAACTACTCTATCTTATAAGCCTAATCCGTGCCATTATAAGAACTTGCGACGCGTTGCCAAACAGGCCGGTGAAATACCCGCCAAGGACAGCAAAGCCGGGCAGAACGGCCTGTTGTGGCCGGCGGGCGCGCCGCGCTTTTCACGCATTGCGCGTTCTTTTCACGCATTCCGATCCTCCGAGCGGACGGTCTTGGGCCAGGGAATTCCCGGCTCAAAAGGGCAGGGGAGAGGCGCTTTCGCATTAGCTCATGAGAAAGGCTGCCTGGGAAGATACGTCGGACTGAACGGGCTTCTCAGAACCGGTTCCCCAAAGCCACCTCCTATAGCTTTAACCGGTTCTAAGAAACTTTCCCCAGGCAGCCCGACGGAAAATCAAGCGTAATTTGTGCCATCTGTTTTGGGAACCGCAAAACAAGCATGGAATCAGGCCAGGATGAGATTGGCAAAAATCATGCCCAGGTGGAATTGGCCGCAGAACTCGTTCTTGCCTGTCTTGGCTCAAACCGTGTCCGGCGGACTGGCCACACTGAGGTCAACGGCCAGGGCCGCTGATTTTTGCAATACAGCCAACCGCATGGCCTTGCATCCATTAAAGAATGCACCCTCTGAAATGGATGAGAAAACACCTCGTTTTCTGCCGTGGCCAGTGTAGGTTGGATGAAATGAAGCTCTTAATCAGGAAATCAGCAATTGTTATCTGAATACTGCCTTTATGAAACCTGCCTCGAGAACCCAATCCGGCGGAACCTCTCCGAGCCGTCTTCAATCCCTCCGCCGCGGCCCGGGCCGGGCGGGCAAGGGCTTTACGTTGATCGAACTGCTGGTGGTCATCGCCATCATCGCGATTCTCGCCTCGTTGCTGCTGCCCACGCTGGCGCGGGCCAAGGCCACCGCGCTGGGCGCGTCCTGCAAGTCCAACATCAGGCAACTGGCGATTTCGTGGGAATCGTACGCGGACGACAACAAGAACAAGCTCGTCCTCAACACCGACAATCCCGTGCCACTGAACGTCCCCACGCTTTCCCCCTCCTTGAGCTGGCTGGACGGCGCGGAGGCATGGGAAGCCAATACCTATGACAATACGAACGTCAACTTTATTTCGGGCGCCCTCCTCGGGCCCTATGTGGGCAAGAATTACAAAGTCTATCACTGCCCGTCCGACCAGTCCGCCACCATGATCCGCGGAAGTTTGTTGGACCGGTTGCGCAGCATTTCCATGAATGGTTTCGTCGGCATTGCTTCCGGCTGGGAGGCGGATTGGGTCAGCTACCTCCGGCTCTCCGATTTGGCCAATCTCGGTCCCTCCAGGCTGTTTGTCTTTCTTGACGAACATCCCGACAGCATTAACGACGGCTGGTTCATGTTCGCCGACTCGGGCGCGCTGGATAGCGGGACGGGCAACGGAGCTTGGTTCAACCTCCCCGCCAGTTATCACAACGGGGCCTGCAACCTGAGTTTTGCCGACGGCCACTCCGAAACGCACAAATGGGCGGACCCTGCTATGCTCAAGCCGGTTCTCAAGTCGGACTACGTTTTCAACCAGCCGCAAGTGCAGACTTCTCCCACCGGCCCGGATTACCAGTACATGTTGCAGCACGCCTCCTACAAATTCAAATAGCGCGGGCCGTTGTTTTCCGCGGTCAGTTCAGGGCCGCACCCTTGCCGATAAACTCAAGGACTCGCCGTGCTCGTCCCTCTCAAAATCGAACGGGAGGGCGGAGCGCCGCGACGCCCAAATTTCAATTATCTTTGGTTGCGATTAAAATTAAGAAATCGGAAATGATCACCCAAAAATGTGAAATGCGCCGGTTTACCGCCAAGGCCGCAGGATAGACGACACAGGAGTGCGCCCCTCCTCGGGCGCAGCCAGTCCGGACTGCGCGGGCGCAACCCAGTTTTCCAAGGCGTATTTGCTCTATCACGTTGCTGCGCCCCGGGACGGGCGCACTCCG
>JBEKUQ010000232.1:0-5126 GCA_049514835.1 Verrucomicrobiota bacterium
TTCTCGACTGGAAAACCGCTTGAGACCACCGGAGCCATCCATAGCGTCGGCCCATGACCGCCGCAAATTCATCGCGCCTTCACCATGATCCCCTTCCTTCCAGACCATCTGAAAAAGCAACTGGCCGAGATTCGCGCCAGCGGACTTTGGAAGTCCGAACGCGTTCTCTCCACCCCGCAAGGCTCGCGCGTCCGCGTCCAGGACGCGCCCCCCGTCTTGAACTTCTGCGCCAACAATTATCTGGGCCTCGCCGCCCATCCGCTCGTCATCAAGGCCGCCCACGACGGCCTCGACCAATGGGGCTACGGCCTGGCCTCGGTCCGCTTCATCTGCGGCACCCAGGCCCCCCACAAGGAACTGGAAGCGCGCCTCAGCCAGTTCCTCGGCACCGAGGACACCATCCTCTACAATTCCTGCTTCGACGCCAACGGGGGCGTTTTTGAAACTCTCCTTGGCGCCGAAGATGCGATCATCTCCGATGAATTGAACCATGCCAGTATTATTGACGGCGTGCGTCTGTGCAAAGCGCAGCGCCACCGCTACAAAAACAATGACATGGCCGACCTGGAAGCCAGGCTGCGCGCGACCCAGTCCGCCCGCGCCCGCATGATCGCCACCGACGGCGTTTTTTCCATGGACGGCTCCATCGCCAATCTGCGCGCCATCTGCGATCTGGCCGACCAATACCGCGCCCTGGTCATGGTGGACGATTCCCACGCCGTTGGTTTCATGGGCAAACGGGGCCGGGGCACGCCCGAATATCATGGCGTGATGGGCCGCGTGGACGTCCTCACCGGCACCCTGGGCAAGGCCCTGGGCGGCGCCAGCGGCGGCTACATCAGCGGCTGCAAGGAGATCGTCGCCCTGTTGCGCCAGCGCTCGCGTCCCTACCTTTTCTCCAACACCGTTGCGCCCGCCATCGTGGCCGGGTCCATCAAGGCCCTGGAAATCCTTTCCGCCGACACCCGATTGCGCGACCAGTTGGAGGCCAACACCAGATTCTTCCGGCAGGAATCCTCCCAACTCGGTTTCAACATCCTGCCCGGCGAGCATCCCATCGTGCCCCTCATGCTGGGCGATGCCGCCCTCGCCGCCCGTTTCGCCGAGGCCCTCCTGGCCAAGGGCGTCTATGTCATCGCCTTTTCCTATCCTGTCGTCCCCCAGGGCAAGGCCCGCATCCGCCTCCAGATTTCCGCCGCCCACAGCCGCGAAGACCTCCAATTCGCCCTGGCCAAACTAAAGGAAGCCAAGGCCGAATTGGGTGTCTGAATCGTGTTGCTCCGGCGAGATGGTGCGACGGGTTTCTGGCCCGGTGGCCGGGCTGTGCTGCCACAAAACGTCGCGCAGACAACCATCAAATCGAAGCGGTCATTCCTGCAAGCACGCCTTTCCGCCGGGTGCGTTGCCTTGAGGCCGACCGATGCCAAACCGCCATCCTTTGTGCCGGACGCCCATCAACTCGGTCGTGATTTGGAATGCCAAGCCCGCCAGCGCCAGAGCTGTGCCGCCATGGCAGCCGGTTGCGCCCGCAGATTGAGGGTTGGGAATGGACCGCTGAAAGTCCTCATTTGTCTAGAAGTCCCTTTCTGGCCTCCGCCGGCCAGGCGGTGCTCAACACCCGGGTCATTCCGTTATTCCAAAGGGCCAGTTGTGCCGGTTGGCCGTTGGTGGTGGAAATGAAGCACAATTCGCCGGCCGAACGCCAGGCAGGCGCGGACGCCGTGTCATCACTTCCCGCGGCTTGCACGGTGTCCAACGCTCCCGTGGCCAGGGTTAAAACCGCCACAGCGCCTTTTTCCGCGAAGATGGCGATGCGTTTGCCGTCGGGACTGGCCTCATAAAAGCTCGGTTTGGCGGGCAGGATTTCTTGGACACTTCTAGGGATCAGCGGAATCACGCCGGCCTGCCGTTCAGGGTCCAAGGCAAAGAGTTGGACGTGCTCGGGCATGTCCAACACGGTGAAGGGGAGATGAATGTCCGCCGAGGCAAAAACGATGCGTCCGTCGCTTAAACAGCGAACTTCGTTGTTGGCGTCGAAGAGCAGACCGGCGAGGTCGTCGGCCTTTGTTTGAATTTGGATTTTGCCCGTGGCGTTGAGGATGCCGCGCCGAGTGAGCGAAGCCAGGCTGATTTGATCGTCCCCTGTGGACGGATTAATGGCGCGGATATAAACGAGCGAATGGCCGTCAACTGACCAATCGCAACAAATGGCCGTGTTTTTGGCCACCAACTGTGGCGGGGCGGAGCCGTCCGCCGGAAGCACCAAAAGCTGCAATTCACCTTCTCTGTCGCCTTCAGCCGTGAACGCGATAGCCGTTGCAGTGGGGGCGACGCGAATGTCCATGATCTTTCGCAGGCTGTTGAGCAGCGGCGGGCCAAGCGCCAACTTTCCTTCCTCCAGCGCGCCGATGCGGATTTGGATCATACTCGCCTCTTTTTGCCGCAAATCGTCCCAATTGGTCCCGGCTTGTTCTTTGATTCCTTCGATTTGCGCGAGATACACCGCCGCGGCGTTTTTTTCATAATCGCCCAGGCCGTTCAGGGTGTTGAAGGCGTCGGTTAAACTGTGTCCCGCTTTGAATTGATCCAGAAGGGCTTTCCCGCCTGCCAGGACACGTTCGCGTTCCTCAGGCGAAATGACTTTCTCCAAATCTTTCCAGGTCTGTTTTCCGGCCTCGGACACTATCGCCAGCCGGCGAGAATCTGGAAACCATTCGGCCATTCCTTCGCCGGGCAGGACGACTTGGGACAGCGCGCCATCCGGTCCGCACAAATGCAAACCATCGCCCGCGAAAATGGCCGCGTGCGCTCCGTCCGGCGACCAGGCAATCCGCCGGCCAACGCATCCGGTCATCAGGAGACACACCAGCGTCACGGCGAGGAGAGGCCATAAACCGCATGATTTCATGCTTTTCATAATCATTTTCAGAACATTTCAGGTTTTCTAACGGGTGATTTCCAAATAATCCGGTTTTCTGCTTTCACTGTGACCGAAGACAAACTGGCCCGAAAACGGCGGGCAGACCAGATGCCTGATTCATCCGCCGTGGTTATCGCGGGTATCTCGTGACCAGGATTGGAGGCGGCGATGCGGAGCGATTCATTTCGGCCGTGCATGGCGAAGATTCCAATCGAAAGACCGCATACAAAACATGCCGCCATGCGCCACGCCCAGTTGGGGACATGCCACGATGGCTGTAGCACGGGCAACGGGACCGCCGGTTGGCCTGCCAGCGCGAGGCGCGCCAAGCGGAGGGTCTCGCCGATTTGCGCGGCTTCTTTCCTTGCCACCGGATTCTGTAGAAGATGGGCCTCCAGCAGCTCTTCCACGTCGGGCGGCAATTCACCCACCGCGTGGTCAATCAACAATCGTTCCAAAACTT
Organism: Verrucomicrobiota bacterium; assembly: GCA_049514835.1. Lineage (GTDB taxonomy): Bacteria > Verrucomicrobiota > Verrucomicrobiia > Limisphaerales > Palsa-1400 > JBEKOF01. The sequence goes on from JBEKUQ010000232.1 coordinate 3,384, forward strand.
CATTATTCATAATCACTATTCTTCATCTGTTCTCGCAGTTGCCGGACCGCGTGATGCAGCCGCGATCTGACGGTGCCGATCGGCACACCCAGAGTCGCGGCCATTTCCTCGTAAGGAAGCTCCCGGTAAAGGCGCAATTCCAGAACCTGCCGTGAGTCCGCGTTAAGCCGCAAGATGGCTTCGCGCATCGCCTCCAACCTCGGGTCCGCTGATTCCTCATCATCCGTTGGTGCCTGGGCGGGCAGTTCTTCCGCCGGATGGAAGCGCCGGTAAAATTCCGCGCTCAAATTCCGCGCCACCCCAAACAAGTAAGCCCGCGGCGAGTCGGCCCGCAAAAGCCGGTCCGGATTTTTCATCACGGCGGCAAAGGTTTCCTGCAACAAATCCTCTGCCGTCTGTGGACTGCCGTGCCGCCGCTGGAAGTACGCCAGCAATTCCGGCCTGATTTCACGGTAAATATTCTCCATCAGGCGGCCGCGATCACCGGCGTTGTCCATGGTCTTCAATCGCTCTCATCTTGTACGTCGGGGTAAGTGGGAAGAAAGTTCAAACAAGATTAAATAAATGAACTTGCGCTCCAAATTCGACCGACTCTGCTCGCCGCCGTGCAAACGGAGTTTCATCATCGCGGGCGCGATATCCGTGACTGGGAGAGGCCCCCCAATACATGCTCAAGCGGCGGCAGACCTTAACCCCTGGCTCGTCGGTGCCGGGCGCACCCAGGATAACAAGATCGCCGGGCGCGCTCTCCAATTGGCGATCCTTTACCGGAGAAACATCCCAATCCTCAATCCCCGCCTTTCGGTTCCTCGTACGTCTTCTCCAATTGTTTCATGCGGCTGTAAACCGGCGAACTGGGTGTGAGCCGCTGCTTGACCCTCGCAAAGGCCTTGCGCGCCTCCGCCGGGTCGCTCTCCGTGACCATCAGCACATAATCCAGCTCAATCCACGCCAGCCGCGGATCCGACACCCTCTGGCGGTTGACCGCCAGAAAATCCCGCAAACCCGCCGCGCCCCGTTGCTCGGCCGCCCCCAGCGCCGCCTCCAACTGCGGCGGCAATCCCGCCAACTGCTCGCCGCTGGACACCGCCGGAACCGCGGGCGCCGCGGCCGCCGGCGGCGGGCTTTGGTGTTTGTCCCAGTACTCCAGGATTTGATAGAAAATCATCCCGAACCCGATCAAGATCACCGCGCCGATGAGAAATTTCATGCGCCCTCCACTCGTGCAATGCGCGCTCCCAGCCCTCGCAATTTGTCATCAATCTTTTCATAACCCCTGTCAATATGATAAACCCGGTTCACCTGGGTCGCCCCGCGCGCCGCCAGCCCGGCGATGATCAGCGCGGCCGAGGCCCGCAAGTCGCTGGCCATGACCGGCGCGCCGCTCAAGGGCCGGCCCCCTTTGACAATCGCGCTCGGCCCCTCGATCGCGATGTCCGCCCCCAGCCGCGCCAGCTCGCTCACGTGCATGAAACGCGACTCGAAGATCCGCTCGGTGATGATGCTGATCCCCGGCGTCAGCGTCATCAGCACCATCATTTGCGCCTGCATGTCCGTCGGAAATCCCGCGTACGGCAGCGTCGTGATGTCCACCGGCCGCAGGCGGCCCCGCCGGGTGATGCGCAGCGCCGGCCCGCTCCGCTCCACCGTCACCCCCGCCTCGCGCAGCTTGTCCAGCACGGCGTGCATGTGGTCCGCCCGCGCGCCCCGGATGGTCACCTCCCCGTGGCTGGCCGCCGCCGC
>JBEKUQ010000233.1:0-5124 GCA_049514835.1 Verrucomicrobiota bacterium
AAATGGCTGGGCTATTTTCTCCCATAGAGCTGGCGATTGCCACTTGTTCAATTCGGCCGGCGAGTGCGCGTTTTTGGTAATAACCCAGCCATTTATGGCTGGGGAATCCTCACCAACAATTCCGCAACCGACACTTGACGACCGGGTGGGACCGTGAGACTGTTTGCCAGTGACCCCGTAGATAATTGACTGTATGCTGTTGCCTAATGAACTCGCCGATCGCGCCACCGTTTCGAGTCGGAATCATTTTCGGAGCGTCCCACCGCGTCAAGCCCAGCGCCAACGGCGATGCCCGGCCGGCGGGGCCAACGGAAAAGCGTCCATCGGGCGGACCCCTATTCGCGGCTTCTCAAGGTCCCATCGCCGCGCGGCCTTTACGCTGATAGAATTATTAGTGGTCATTGCCATCATCGCCATTTTGGCGTCGCTGCTGCTGCCGGCGCTGGCGAAAGCCAAGGCCGCCGCCCAGCAGAGCCATTGCAAGAACAATATCAAACAGCTTGTGCTGGCCAACTCGTTGTATGCCACGGACAACCGCGGCTGCTATGTGGTGGACAGCGACACCTCCCGCTGGGCGCAGACGCTGTATAATGAGTATGGCAAGAATACAAATGTATTGATCTGCCCCACGGATGTGGGCCGGGGCGTTCCCATTTCGGAGGGCGCGTCCGGCCCGGGCGATCCGATTGATGGCGCGGAGCGCAGTTATATCATGAACGGATGGGACGAAATCTGGGGCTTTTCGAACAGCCGCACCGGGGACATGAAGGAATCAACTCTCGTGCATCCTTCCGAGACCATTGTCTTCGGAGAGAAATCACATAACGAACCGGATTTCTGGATGGACTACCTGGAGACGGGCGACGCCACCGCGCAGTGTGTGCAACACGGCATGCACGGCAACACCAAACCCTCGACGACCGGCGGCCACAACAACGCCTGCGCCGACGGCGCCGTGCGGTATTCCAAATTCGGCCTGGACATCAGTCCGGTGGACTGGTGGCTGATATACGATTTGAATCGCTCAAGCCCGGCCCAGACGACCCAATTGCTGCCGACCCTCGTGCCTTAAAAGCCTTCGCAACGATACCCAGCCATAAATGGCTGGGCTATTTTCGCCAATAGACCAGACGATTGCCACTTGTTCAATTCGGCCGGCGAGTGCGTGCCTTTGGTTCTGCGGAGGTCCATCGAGCCGCGGCAGGTTCGCGGCCCCAATGCGCATCAAAGAAACGGCCAGGCCGAAACTTCGGCATTTAAACGGCATTTAAACAAGTTGAAAAACCAGTCGCATTTGTGCCACTGTTTGTTCTCTGTCAGAATGACAGTTGATCGAAATTCGCAAAATGCCATTATGGAACAAGTCGTCATCATCGGCACCGGCTGCGCCGGCTTGACCGCCGCCATTTACGCCGCCCGCTCCAATCTTTCCCCGCTCGTCCTCACCGGCACCCTGCCGGGCGGCCTGCTTACCACCACCAGCATCGTCGAGAATTACCCCGGTTTTCCCGAGGGCGTGGACGGCTATGAACTGATGACGCGCATGCAAAAACAGGCCGAACGCTTCGGCGCGCGCGTCCAGGTGTTGCGCGTGGTCGAGGCGGCGGACCTCTCCAAAAGCCCGTTTGTCCTTACCGTGGACGGAGAGAAGGTGGAGACCAAAACGGTCATCATCGCCACCGGGGCCAGCCACCGGCATTTGGGCGTGCCCGGCGAACAGCTCCTGGAGAAAAAGGGCGTCACCTATTGCGCCACCTGCGACGGCGCCTTTCCGATGTTTCGCAACCAGCCGCTGGCGGTGGTGGGGGGCGGCGATTCCGCCTGCGAAGAGGCGCTATACTTGACACGCTTCTCGTCGCAAATCCATCTCATCCATCGCCGCGACCGCTTGCGCGCCTCCCAAATCATGTCGGGCCGCGTGCTGGCCAATCCGAAAATCAAGCCCGTGTGGGATTCGGTGGTGATGGAAATCCTTGATCCCAAACAGGACAAAGTGACCGCCGTTCGCCTGAAAAACGTGCGGAGCAACGCCGAATCGGTCCTGCCTTGCGCCGGCGTTTTTGTGGCGGTCGGCCATGTGCCGAACACGCAGCTTTTCCAGGGCGTCCTTGATCTGGATGAGAACGGCTACATCAAACCCACGCGCGGCGCGGCCACCAACATTCCGGGAGTTTTTGTGGCCGGCGATTGCGCCGATCATGTCTATCGCCAGGCCGTCACCGCCGCCGGCTCCGGCTGCGCCGCCGCCATTGACGCCGAGCGCTATCTGGCGAAGCTTTAAAAAGCACCATGAAGAATGCAAAAACCAATTTGAAACCGCGTCGTGCCACCGTCCGGCGGGCCACCACCGAAACCCGCATCGCCCTCGCCCTCAACCTGGATGGTTCCGGCAAATCCTCCGTGGCCACCGGCATTCCGTTTTTCGATCACATGCTGGCGCTTTTTGCCAAACACGCCGCCATGGATTTGCGCCTGCGCTGCCAGGGGGACCTGGCGGTGGACGCCCATCACACCGTGGAAGACTGCGGCCTGGCCCTGGGACAGGCCTTGCGCGAGGCGCTGGGCGGCAAGCTGGGCATCCGCCGCTACGGCGCCGGTTTCGACCCGCGCAACCCTTGGAGCGCCGAGGCCTTCGTCCCGATGGACGAGTGCCTGGCCCGATGCGTGATTGACTTCGGCGGCCGGCCCTACCTGGTCTGGCGCGGACTGGCCAAACCCGCCCACAAAAAAATCAGCCTGGCGGAAAAAAATCAGGACGCCTCCTCGGCCTTTCGCTTTGGCCTGGCGCGCGAGTTTTTCCAGGCCGTCGCCAACGAGGCCCGCTGCAACCTCCACCTGGAGCTGCTCTATGGCGACGAACCGCACCACATTGTCGAGGCGCTCTTCAAGGCCTTCGCCCGCGCCGCCGACGCCGCCTGCCAGCGCGACCCGCGCCTAGCCGGCCGCCTGCCCAGCACCAAGGGAAAATTATAAGTTTTCCCGAATAATCCCCCTCCGGTATCGTCCAATCTATGCCGGACCAGCAGGACAACCCCAGCGACGTTGACTTGGTGCGGTTGGCGCAAAAGGGCGGCATGGAGGCGTTTGAGGAATTGGTGGCACGGCATCGCGACAAGGTTTACGCGCGGGCCTACAGCATGATGCGCAATGAAGATGAGGCGCTTGATCTTTCCCAGGACGCATGGGTCAAAGGTTGGCAGCGGCTCGGCCAGTTTCAGGGCGATTCCACTTTTGTCACCTGGATGACGCGCATCGTCATCAACCTTTGCCTGGACCAGTTGCGCAAGCTCAAACGCAAGCGCGCCGAATCGCTGGAGGCGATGGAAGAGGAAACCGGCGGCGTCGAGCGCCAGATGCCGGTCGTCACCTTCAATCCGACCGAAGGACTGGAACAGGCCGAGTTGCGGGTGCGGATCAACCGCGCGCTGGACCTGCTATCGGAAGAGCACCGCACCGTGCTGGTCCTGCATGAATTTGAGCAAATGGAATACAAGGAGATCGCCAGACAGATGAAATGCTCCATCGGAACCGTCATGTCGCGGCTTTTTTACGCCCGCCGCCGCATGGCCTCCCTTCTGGCCGGTTTAAAACGAGAGAATTTGGAATGAAACCCGATCTGGAATTGAAATTGCAGGCGCTCCTGGACGCCGAACTGCCCGCCGCCGAGGCGGAGCAGGTGCGCCGACTGGCCGCCGGCGACCCGGAGGCGGCCCGCCTTCTGGCCGAACTGCAAAACATCAAAGCCGCCCTCCGCCAGAACGAGCCGACGGCCACCGTCCCGGAAACGCGTCCGTTTTACTGGAGCAAGATCGAGCGCCAGATTCAACGCGAAGCCGCCCGCCGTCCCTCCCCTGCCCTATCTTGGGCGGAACAGTTCCGGCGCTGGCTGGCACCCTTGGCGGGCGCGGCCACCCTGGCCGCCGGGCTGCTGCTCTGGCTCCATTCCTCCGCGCCGCAAGTGGCCTTCAACGAGGTTTCCCCGTCGTCGGCTGGCATCAAGGCCCGCACCTTCCGCGACAATTCAGCGGGAATCAATTTTGTCGTCGTCCAGGAAACCTCGCCGCCGAGCGGGACCCTTCTGGACACCCCGCCCGCCCGCACCCGCAACGACGGCTCCAGCTTCATGATCGAACTGGAATGAGCGAATGGGTCAGGGCCTGCTTGCACCCAATTGCGCAAGGTCCTTTCTGTTTCATTGCAAATAGTACACGGTTCCACGCCTTTGTACGCCGGAAGGATTGCAGCCACAAAGAACTTCTGTTGCTTGCATCTAAGATTTCTCCTAATTACAGATCTTATCGGCGTTGGTCCTTACGTACTCCGCCATTCGCTTCAGCATTTCGAGGTCCGCGTCCCAAAACAGCGAACTGAGGTTGTAAAATAGTTCCTTGTTGCGCTCGATATATTCAACGCGCTCATCCCCACTTTTCTGTCGCAAGGAATCCGGAAAAAGGGACAAGCTCATCCTCAAAATCTCCGCACACTTATCGCAGTCAATTTTCGCGTATGCCCAGGCAACTTCTTCGGCATCGAGTCCGCTTTCATAAAAGTACATGAAACCACCATTCTCGATGATGCCCGATGCGTGCCAAACCAAAACAATAACCCTTTCCTCTTCTTTGAGAGCATTCAACCCAAGCTTCTCCTTTTTATCTGCAATCCTCAAACATAAACCATCTACCAAATCAAAGTCGCTCTCCGGCATATAGAATCCACAACACTTCAGTTGGAACCGCCACCGACAACATCGGTCGGCTGCACTTGCTTTTGGCCGACAGCCACATCCAGACATCTTCCACCAGTAACATTATCGGATCCCACAACACCCGTTCCGACCATCGGAATCTAATCAGCCACACCGTTAATCAATGGGGCCAAAGGTGTCAAACCCTGCTTTTGCGCAATTGTGCAAGGGCCTGCCTGTTTCGTTGGGCAAAAGTAGGGTTTGAACCCTTTGACGGCGTTTCATCCGTCACTCTCCAAGATGCCGGCGCAACAGGGCATGCAATTTCGCCGGAGACATGGCAAGCTCAATCCGCAACGGCTGCTCGCTTTGCAGATTCGGGCAGCGTCGCAATTCTCCTTGAGAAGTTTTGCGTGGTAGGGCGGGCAGTCCCCTGCCCG
>JBEKUQ010000234.1:0-5122 GCA_049514835.1 Verrucomicrobiota bacterium
CGCTAATCAAAAAGGCCGCGTTTCCCGTAAGAAAAGTGTAAGAATCAGCCTGCCGGAATTCGGTCGAATGGCGGGAGCCGTCCAAGATGTAGTCAACAATTATTTGTGCGTCCTGCGCCGCGTGAGGCTTGGTCCCGCGCGATCAAACAAAAACGGATCCTCGACGTTCTCACTGGAATGCGTCGTCCCGTAGCGCAGGTTTCCAAACCTGCTGTGTCGCCGATTTCCAAATCGGCACCAAGGGAATTGCGGTGCAGCCAGCGGGCTGGGAAGCCCGCGATACAGCGGACTGGGAAGTCTGCGCTACAGGCCCTGACCATGACGGTTCCACCCACCGAAAACGTCGAGGAACCAAAAAGCTGAACCACCGCCGACCGACGACATGAACCGCGACAGCGAAACGAAAAGCGCCATCGGCGGTTGGCTCCGCCGACTTGTTAGGCGGCATCTGTCTGATTCTCCTTGCGGCGGTCATAGACCGCCGCTACAATCGTGGAAGCGGGCGGACAGGCTATTCGCGGGCCGGAAGGTCCGCTTTGGCAAGATCGTCCCGGCTTGGGGTGGCCAGGACCTGTTTGCAGATTTCGTCGCGCAGATCTTAAACCACGTCCAAAATCATTGTCCAGCGCCGAATGCCAGCGCCGGTTGCTATTTTTTGCTCAAGTGATGCCAGAGCAGAAGGAACCCCGCGACTTGCAGGGCCACCGGGATGACGATCCAGGGCAGGATCAGCCGGGCCTTGCGCCAGGCCCGTTTGGCCCGGGTGGCCGGCTCCAGCCGCTGGCAACGCCCCGTTATTTCTACTTGACCCGGCCCTTCCAGGTCGGCCTGCATGGCGGCGGCCGTCTGGTAACGCCGCTCGGGATCGCGCTCCATGGCCCGCAGCACTATTTCCTCCGCCTGCGGCGAGATGGCCGGGTTGATCCGGCGCGGCGCTTCCGGATCGCCCGTCACCCGCGCGTTCATGATGACCATCGGGTCCTCGTGCTCGAAGGCGATGACGCCCGTGAGCATTTCATAGAGGATGGCGCCCAGGCCGTAAATGTCGGTGCGCGCGTCGCCCCGTTTGCATTTGACACGCTCCGGCGCCATGTAATGCGGCGTGCCGGGCGCGAATCCGATGAAGGTCAGCCGCGGGGAACGGGCCGAGCGCGAAATGCCAAAGTCCATCAGGCGGATCGAGCCGTCGTGGCACAGCATGATGTTCTCCGGCTTGAGATCCCGATGGCAGATCCCCTGCCCGTGCAAATAGTGCAAGGCCTCGCACACCTGGCCGGCCAACTTGAGGGCCTCCGCCTCGGGAAAAAACGGCCGCCGTTCCATCGCGTAATAAAGAGTTTCGCCTTCGAGCAATTCCATCACCAGATACGGGCGGCTCTGGCTGGCCGGACCGGCGAAAAAGCGCATGACGAACGGATGATCCAGCCGCCGGGCGATCTCCGCTTCGCGCTCGAAGCGCGACATGGTTTTGGGGTCCATCCCCAGCTTCTCCAGCGGGACCTTCAAGGCCACGAGCTGCCGGTCGTTCTCCAAATCCTCCGCCTCAAAAATCGTGGACATGCCCCCGTGGCTGATGATGCGCGTGATGGCGAAACGCCCGTCCAACACATGGCCGGGGCGGATTTCGCCGTGGCGCGGCGGCGGCTGGCCAATCTCGCTGCGTTCCATTTCGGCCAGGGCTGCGGGAGTCAGTCCCAGTTTCATGCCGATAAGCTGGCCCAGCCGCGGCGTTTCCGATAATAAAAAGGAGCAGCTCGGGTGTTAAATTTTCGTTAAACCAGGCCTGCGGCCCGGGGCGCGGTCCGCCGATGAGAATTCATTTCGCGTAATTCGCGCATTTCGCGGTTCGCGGTGTCGCATAATTCAGGATTGAGCCGGGAACCCAGCCAGCGCACAATGAGAGGGTCGGATGCGGGCCCATAGCTCAGTGGTCAGAGCAGGCGACTCATAATCGCTTGGTCACTGGTTCAAATCCAGTTGGGCCCACCACTTAAAAATCCTTGTGAAATAAGGCTTTTTATGCCTTACCGCGTTTTGAATTTGCGGCCGAAAAAACTTTTCTGTCCGGTTTATGTCCGCTTTTTTGACTTTTGGCGCGGTGTCTTGCATGAAGTGGAGGCCTGGTCAATGCCGCGCGCCGTGGTCCAAAGGATGGGGTCCACCTCAACTCGATCGCGGCACAGGCCGCTGGCTGAAGCGGCCGAAGTATTCGAGAATCTGGTCGCGCCATTTCGCGGCATCGGCGGCTTGGATGGCCAGGCGGTCGGCAACGTCCTTGTGCCGGCGCGAGTCAATTTTGCCGGCAAGTGATTGCCACGTTTTCCGGAAGGCGGCCGCCTGTTCCGCGCCTCGCTGATACTTCGCGCAGAGTTCGTCCCACAATGTCCTGCCCGATTTCATTTGGTAATCCCATGCGCAGCGATGAAACCAGAGAAGATATTTCTCCGGGCATTTTGTGATGTCATCGAACCGGTCGCAAACCGGCGGAAAGTATTGTTCAACCGCGTGATCGCCGCGCTTGGTGCGCTCGAAGCCGATGCCGTCCGCTGAAGCATGATGATAATAGGTCGCGGTCCAGTCGGGGCGCGGCGCCCGATCGTTCCAAGGCTGCGGCGCGTAATGGTCGCCGCCAATCAGGTGATGCAGACCGAGCGGCATGGTGTAGTTCACGTAGGTTTCGCGCGAGGACATCATCAGGTCGCGGACGACCGCCACCGTTTTGTCGTCGTTGGTGAAGGTCATGCGCGTCCATTCGTCGGCGAGGTTTTCGCCGGCCAATTCTGGATTCCACGCGAGCCGGCCGAACGCATACCAGTTTGACTGCGAGAAATGATGCCCGCACCAGTTGGTGTCCAATCCGGGATTCGTCACGGAAACCATTCCCGTGAGGTGGCTCGGCTGGACTTTTCCCGCCAACACTTTGGCCACGGTCGAACCGCGGCCTTTGGCGAAAGTGTCGGAGTCGAGGAACTCCTTCCACATCGTGCCGAGATAGACGAGATGTTTCGCCTGGCCGAGATACTCCTGCGTGGCCTGAATTTCGGCGATGACGGGCGTGTGTTTCATCGCGCCGAAGAGCGGATGAAACGGTTCGCGCGGCTGAAAATCAACCGGGCCGTTTTTCACCTGCACCGCGACGTTCGGGCGGAACTGTCCGTCGAGGCGCGTGAATTCGAGGTAAGCGCGCTTGGCGCGATCCGGGTCAATGTCGTTATCGTAAACAAAGGCGCGCCAGATGACGTTGCCTTTGTGCGGAGCGAGCGCGTCGGCCAGCACGTTGGCTCCGTCGGCATGAGTGCGGCCATAAGCTTTTGGTCCGGGTTGTCCCTCGGAGTCCGCCTTGACGAGAAAACCGCCGAAGTCGGGAATGAGTCCGTAAATCTCGTCGGCCTTGGTCTTCCACCAATCGGCCACGCTGTGGTCCAGCGGATCGGCGGTGGGCAAACCACCCAGCCGCACGGGCGTGGCAAAGTTGGCGCATAAATACATCCGCACGCCGTAAGGCCGCCACACGTCTGCGAGCGCGGCGACTTTGCGGAGCCACTCCGGCGAAAGCAGGCGCGGGTCGGCATTGACGTTGTTGATGACCGCACCGTTAATGCCAAGGGAGGCGCAGGCGCGCGCATAATCGGCGTAGCGCGGACTGAGTTTTCCCGGCAATTCGTTCCATTGCCAGATCGAGCGCCCGGCGTAACCGCGCTCAATCGTTCCGTCGGGATTGTCCCAGTGGTTCATCAGCCGAAGCTGCAGCGCAGGCCGTTCGGTGAGGCCGAGCCGGTCAATCGTCCGCCCGGTTTGCATCAGCCGCAGGAAATGAAAACTGCCATACAGCGCGCCGATTTCAGTGTTGGCGGCAATCACAGTCACCGGCCGCTTGCCGACGCGAGCCGAGCGAATAATGAAACCTTCGTCGCCGACAGCCCCCAAGTCGGCGGCCCAATTCAAATCGCGAATCCGTGTTGAATTCCCCGGCGTGCCAACCAGGACCGTGCCGTCCCCCAGACCATTTCCATTCAGCGGCACGGTGCCGCCCAACATGGCGCCGGTGGCCGAACGCAATTCGTCGCGGATGATTCCGCTCGTCGCGGAAGTGCCATCCACACGGATTTGTTGCACGACATGGCGGTAGTTTTTGGCGGCGCCGCCCGGCGGCGCGTATCGCAGCCAAAGTTTGTAGCCGTCTTCATCCGGCAGTTGTGCTTGCGGTTTGGCGGCATTGCTCCGCGTCGTGCAACCGCCGGCGCAGAGGCCCGCGCCACCCGCCAGCCCCACCGCCACAAATTCTCGCCGGGACATTTTCACGGCTCAATCAAAGATGAAATCAGTTTTGTCAGTTCCACAATGAAATCGGTTCCACTGCGCAATGATGGCCAGGTTGGACCGAGGCGGCTCGGGAATGACGGCCGCAGCGGCGGGCGCTTTGCTGGCCGCGCTTTCCTGAGCGGAGGTGTTTGAAACCATCAACGACGCGGGCTGTGCTGGGGTGAGGTTGGCGGCAAGAACATTGCAGCCCGCGACCATGCTGGTAATTGCTTCCACGTTTCGCAGTCTTTCATTTTTTTGGCTGGTTGGAAACACAAATTTCATCACCCGGTCCAGCCCGTGCCGCTCATGGCGGCAATGGCGGTTGCCGGGCAGCCGGCAAAAGCGCATCGAAAAAACACCGGCTTCTATTTGGGATGGACTTTACTCTCCGGAAGTGTTACATCTTTGCGTGAAGCGGAGATCAGAGTGCAACATGACAGTGGTCATCTTGCCAAGAACGTGAGTTTTATTTTTTTTCCAGGAGGCGGCTGATTGCCCATGTTAAAGAGTTCTTCAATTGTCCTGTTGCTGGCCGGGCTTGCGATGGGCGGCGGGTCTTTGGGCAGCGGGGTGTGGAAAGGGATCAACCGGTCGCAATACCAAGACAGCTCAAGCGGATCCCCGCTCACTATTACGGTGCCAGCGGGCAACCTCTCGCAGACGTTTCAGATGGGCGCGCGGGAAGAGGGCTTGGACATGGACAAATCCGTTTTCGGCGCCGCGGTCTGTTCTTTCACGGTGGCCAATCCCGACATTGGCACCGCTGGCGCGACGCCGACCACCGTGACGATTGATCCGACCAAGGTCTATCAGACCA
>JBEKUQ010000235.1:0-5120 GCA_049514835.1 Verrucomicrobiota bacterium
CGCCGGCGCACGACGACCAGGAAGCCCCGCCGGCCGGCACGCGGCAGAGGCTTCTGGAAATGGGCCCGCGCGGCTTCGCGCGCTGGACGCTGGCGCAGAAGAAACTGCTGGTGACCGACACGACTTTCCGGGACGCGCATCAGTCGCTGCTGGCCACGCGGCTGCGGACCTACGACATGCTGGCGGCGGCCGAGGCGGTGGCGCGGCGGACGCCGCGGCTGTTCAGCCTGGAGATGTGGGGCGGGGCGACGTTCGACACGGCCATGCGGTTTCTGCGCGAGGACCCGTGGGACCGGCTGCGCCTGTTGCGGCAAAAGATCCCGAACATTTGTTTCCAGATGCTGTTCCGGGGCGCCAACGCGGTGGGCTATTCCAATTATCCAGACAACGTGGTGGCGGGCTTTGTCAAACATGCGGCGGCGTCGGGGATAGATATTTTCCGCATCTTCGATTCGCTGAACTACACTCCGAACCTGGAGGTGGCGATGGAGGCGGTGCAGGAAACGCGGGCGATCTGCGAAGCGGCCATTTGCTACACCGGCGACATCCTGGATCCGAACCGGGCCAAGTATTCGCTGAAATACTACGTGAAGCTGGCGAAGGAGCTGGAAAAGATGGGGGCGCATTTTCTCGCCATCAAGGACATGGCGGGATTGTGCCGCCCGTATGCGGCCTACCGGCTGGTCAAGGCCCTGAAGGAGGAAATCGGGCTGCCGGTGCATTTCCACACCCACGACACGAGCGGGGTGAATTCGGCCTCGGTGCTCAAGGCGGCGGAGGCGGGAGCGGACGTGGTGGACCTGGCGATAGCGGCGATGAGCGGTTCCACCAGCCAGCCGAACCTGAACTCGGTGGTCGCGGCCTTGCGGCACACGCCGCGCGACACCGGGCTGGAGCAGGCCGCGCTCAACGAATTCTCCGATTACTGGGAAAAGGTCTGCCTGGCCTACGCGCCATTTGACACGGCCCCGCGCAGCGGGACGGCGGAGGTCTATGAGCACGAAATGCCCGGGGGCCAATACACCAACCTGAAGGAACAAGCGGCCGGCATGGGACTGGCGCAGCGCTGGCCGGAAATCGCGCGGGCCTACGCGGAGGTCAACCAGCTCTTGGGGGACATCATCAAGGTCACGCCCAGCAGCAAGGTGGTGGGGGACCTGGCGATGTTTCTGATCAGCCGCGGCATCAAGCCGGCCGACCTGCTCAATTTGGAGCCGGGCAGCGTGCCCTTCCCGGCATCTGTGATTGACATGCTGGGCGGGGGCCTGGGCCAGCCCGCGGGCGGATGGCCCAAGCGGCTGCAAAAGGTCGTGCTCGGCGACCGCAAACCGAGGCGGGGCCGCCCCGGCGCCGGCCTCAAGCCGCTGCCCCTGAAAAAAATCCAGGACGAACTGGGCGTCAAACTCAAGCGGGCCGCCACGACGGACGATCTCTACAGCCATTTGATGTACCCGGAAGTCTTCGCCGAGTACGCCAAATTGGAGCGGGATTACAGCGATTTGGCGGTGCTGCCCACGACCGCTTTTTTCTACGGCCTCAAGCCCGGGGAGGAAATCTCGGTGGACATCGAGGCGGGCAAGACGCTGTTCATCAAACTGATCCATTTGGGGGAGGCGGACAAGGACGGGCGGCGGACGGTCACGTTCGAGCTCAACGGGATGACGCGGGAGGCGTCCATACTTGACAAATCGGCGCAGGTCAAGGCCAAGAGCCGTCCGAAGGCGGACCCGGCGGACCCGCGGCAGATCGGGGCGCCGATTCCCGGGCTGATTACGGCGCTGGCGGTGAGCGTTGGGAGCAAGGTGAAAAAAGGCGACAAACTCCTTACCTTGGAAGCGATGAAAATGCAAAGCACCCTCTACGCGGGCGGCGACGGGGCGGTGCAGGCGATATTTGCCCAGGTCGGCGACACCGTGGCGAGCAAAGACCTGCTGATCCAACTGCGCCAGTGATGTGTCAAGAGGATTTGCCTATGGGACGATTTGGAAATTTCGCTCGACCGGCCCGGCGGATTGGCAACGCGGTTCGAGGGAACTGCCGTACTGCCACGCCACCACCGTCACCTTGACAGGAAATTTCGCCCGCGGCGGGATGCGGGTGAAGCGCAGCAGGTCGCCGTCCATTTCGGCGGGGCCTTCGCGGACGTAAAACCGGACTTTGCGGCCTGCATCCGAGGCGGCCTTGAGCTGGAGGGATTTGAGGCCGGCCTTCTGGGCGGGGATTTCCGGAAAGGTGATGCGCTGCCCGGGTCCCTGGGTGTTGCGGGCGGGGATGAACAAGTGCGCCTGCTGCACCGCCGGCTTGAATTGGGCGTCGCCCGGATGGGTGGCGGCAAAAACCAGTTCGCAGGGGCGGGCGTTGGCGGCGAGCGGCGTTTCCTTCTGAAAACTCACCCGGAACGTGTCGGGCGCGATTTTTTCAAACGGCCCGCAGATGCGGTCAATGGAAATCCCGCCGCCGGCCGCGTGGTCCAGGGGCGAACCGGGGGGCAGGCCGGTCCATTGCGGCAGGCGCGGACTGCCGGGCGGAACGGCCTGGTAAAACGCGCCCGAAAGTTTGAAGGTCAGGCCGTCGGGTTCCGGCTCAAACTTCAAGTCCACCTGCAAATGCGAATTGTTCTGCGGGACCATCTGGCCGTCCTGTTGGAAGCCAACCAATTGCGGCTTGAGGCCCCGATAAGCCGCTTGATACTTTTCCGTGGCGCGAGCCAGTTCCCCGTCGAAGAACCAAAAGGCCTGGCTGGCATCGCCTTGGTATTGGCCGACGGGCGCGGCGGGGGCGGAGGGCGGCTGATGGCAGCGCCACTTGTCGGCGAGCCAGCCGGTTTTGGCGGGGTCAATGGGGAGGAGTTCCGGCGGGGAGGCGGCGTCCCAGTTTTTTGGGGTGCGATATTGGACGGCCTTTCTGAGGTAAAGGGCCAGATATTGGACCTTGGCGTCGCTGCTGGCGAAATGGCCCTGACCCGGATTGGCGAGCATGGACAAGGGCAGGTTGGGATGCTGCTGGCGTTCCAGCAAACCTTCGCGGGACCAGTCATCGGCGGACTCGTATTCGCCCATGCTTTCGAGGGAGGGGACGAAATCAATGTTGCGCCCGCCCCAGATGTCCGGGGCGAAATCCGGGTCGCGGAAATAGGGCCACTGGCCGCTGACGGACAGGGCGGCGAGGGTGCGCCCCGGATTCCAGGCGGCAAAATAATAGGGCCAGCTCGCCGCCGCCGAATGGCCCAGGGGCACGACCGGGGCGAAGCGCAACTCGGCGTAACCGGACAGGTCGGCCAGCGCGTCCATCATGGCGTTGAAGGTCTCGCCGGCGCCTTGGTTGAAACGGAACAGATGATCAAAAGGCGGCGCGACCCAGATTTCAGCGAAGTTGAGATCGGAAAGGGCGGCGCGGAATTTAGGATTCTCCAGAATGGAAATCTCCTCCATGTTGTGCTGGGCGACGACGACCCCGCGAACCCGGGCGCAGTTGGGGGGAATCCAGAGCCAGGCGCGGGCCGCGCCGGGATTTTCGCGGCTGTCGGCCACCGCCAGCGACCACTGCCATTCGGCGGAACCCGCTTGCAAGGCCGTGGCGAGCAACAGCAGCCATGGCCAACCGCGTTTTGGAAGATCCATCATGATGGAATTGTGAATTGTGAATTGTGAATTGTGAAGTTGAGATTTGGCCCCCCCCGCCCCCGCCGGAAGTGTAACCAGGTGCAACTAGGTGGGATTAAGTGGGATTAAGTGCAACTGAAGTGGGATTATCTCGGGGGAAATGATAAAGTATAAATGATAAATGATAAAAATGGGATGGGCGGGGAATAGGATGGCGGGGAGACACGTCGGAGAAAAGCGGAGGCAAGCCTCCGCACTCCAAAACTTTGAAGTGCGGCGGTGAGAGACCGCCGCTACAAGGCTGCGGGGCCTGCCGTTGGATGCTTTTTCCGCATTCATGGGGCCATTATATCATGGGTTTGAAAAAGCGCCTTCGCACCGTGGGTACAAAATGAAGGTCAAAAAGGGGATGTTTGGACCGCAAAAAAACCCTTGTAAAGGCTCGGTCCGGCCGGGCTTTCTCCCAAAAAAGGGGATTTGAAAAATCGAAAATAGTTTGGGGGAAATGTGCGTTTGGCTGCCGGAGGCGGCGGATTTGGACAGGATTTGCAGGATGGGCAGGATTGTTACCACGGATTTCGGATGCCACGGATAAAAGGAAAACGAAGGAAACGACGAGAAGAAGAATTGGCTTGACTCAGCGAAGGGAAGATACTGCAATGGCCGCCGATAGCATTGGTGAAACGGTGGGGAGAGCAGGAACAAGCCAAATTCAATATGAAGCCATTGAAATTCATCGAAATCGCAGGAGCGGCGGCGGCGTTCGGCATCACCCTGCCGCTTTTTGGTCAGACGGCGGGGTTTGCTCCGTCGCTGATCGGCGGCAACGGAATCCTCCAGGTGCGGGCGACGGACACCTATTATGATGGAAGCGACGGCACGTTGTTCGCGGCGGTTCCGTTGCCGGCGGGGGCGTCGCGGCTGCAATTCCGCGTCACGGGCGGGGTGATAACCGACGGCTCCGACCAGTTGGGATCGGCGGATGGGCTGTATGCGAACGGCCAGACGCCCTATAATTTCACGGACACCCGCTGGAGCGGCACGTATCAGGGCACGCCCATTGGCGCGACCACGGGGGTGGATCCAGCGTTGTTCGGCGTCTTCTTCAATCCGAGTTTTACCGGCACGCCGCCGGACTCGCCGAATTTCCGATCGGACACCGGGGCAACGCCGGATCCGCGGACATTGCTGTTGTACGCGCCGCTGCTCAACCAGCCGTTTTATATCGGCGACGGTTATACCTCGAACAACGCCTACGCGACGAACGCGGATTGGTATATTCCGCCGGGAACGAACCAGACTTTCGTGATACCCGCCGGAGCGACCTATCTGCTGCTGGGGATCGGAGCCGATGACGATATGGCTGACAATAACAGCGCGTCGAACACCAACAGCGGCTTTCTGGCGCATGTGTTCGATGACAGCGGTTCTCCGCCGGTGATTGCCGCCGTCGCCGGGGCAGCGGTGTGCCAGGGAATGCCGGTTTCGTTTTCCGTTTCGCTGGCGAGCGGGGCAGGG
>JBEKUQ010000236.1:0-5117 GCA_049514835.1 Verrucomicrobiota bacterium
AGCATGGAATTAGGCAGACTCACGTAAGCGTGCGGGGAGAAAATGCCGATGCCATACCAGAAGCTGTGCTCGAACTGCTTTTCCAGCGGCGCCATGTCGGACGTTTGACCGCCCAGGTAGATCACGGTCGTGAGGATGCCGATGATGATCGAAATCCCTGCCAGGAACCAAACCGCGCGGTGGGGCGAGAGGTTCTTGCCGTGCAACATGCCAAACTGGGTGGGAACTTCCTCATCGCGGCCCATGGCGTAAGTCACCCGCGCCCCTGTGTTCATGCAGGACAGGGTGGTGCCGATCAGGGCCAGAAACACCGTGAACGCCTCAATGAGCATGAAGGCCTGACCCGCGGCCGGGCTGCCAAAGGCCCATGTGCCCACCAGTTTCATCATGTCGCCGATGGGCGCGCCGGAAGCCCCGGCGTTGGACAGGGTGTAACCGCTGTTTAAAAAATAATTGGCCGCGAAATACTCGAACAGGTAACAAACCGCCCCTTGAATGACCAGGGAGAGCAGGATGGCGCGCCCGATGTCCTTCTTGGGGTTCTTGGCCTCCTCACCCATGGCCGAGACCGATTCGAATCCCACCAGCAGCAGAATGGCCACGCAGGCCTGAATCAAGATGGGACCGATTCCGTGCGGCGCCACGACGGACCCGGCGCTGGTGTGGTAATTAAACGTGGTCGGGTCTTTATCCGTGCCCGCGCCGGTGACGGCGTCCGCAGGCTTGTAGCTCAAGATAAACGGATCGGCGCTGGGATTTCCATCTTTGTCTAAAAGCACATTTCCCTTGTCGTCTTGCTTCCAGACAGGATAGGGGTCGCCTTCGCCGAGACCCATGGCGGCCAAGCCGGCCAGGTCCACCGCGTTGGTGTTCTTGGACTTGTCCAGGTCGTCCTTGGCCACCTGGCGGTCTTGCTGCTTGTAAATGGGCTGTTTGGTCTTGTCATCCACCTTGGGCGTATTGTCGGCCCAGGTGTCCTGAACCGGCTTGCCCTTGTCGTCGGTCACGTTGACTTGAGCCACATTATAGTTGATTGGATTGCCATTCGAGAGGTGCCAGCCGACGGAGCCGTCGGGATGGCTGGAGCGATAGGAGATGGCCATCACGGCGAAGACGATCAAGGCGGAAATCTGGATGACGTTGATCCCCATATTGACCGCCGTCGTGCCATTGACCCCGCGGTAGGCGATGTAACCCACTCCCAGGGCGAACACCACGCAGAACAGCCACATGAAAAGCGGACTGTTGTAGGTTCCGCTGAAGGTGGAAGGGAAGATTTGCCCGGCCAGCCAGCCGGCCAGAATGGCGGTGACGCCGACCATCAAGCCGGTATAAATCCAGTAATACAAGTGGCTGTTCCAGCCGGTGAAAAACTTGACGAGGCGCGCCCACTTGAACGCGCGCGACTTGGAAAGAAAGGCCTGCTCGGCAAAAAGGTAGGACGAGCCGGCGCCGGGATAAAGCTTGGAAAGCTCCGCATAGCTGATGGCGGTGGCGAAGCACAACAGCAGTGCAAACACCAGCCCCAGCCACATGGTGCTCCCCGCCATGGGCGCTCCATACAAAGACTGCTCCTGATAGGTGAGCCAGAGAAACGCCCCCGGCGCGATCAGCGCCATGGCGTTGATCGTCAGGCCCGTCAGGCCCAACGTCGGTTTCATCGTGGTCGGTTTTTCCGATGGTGAATTAGCGGATGCCATACTTTTGTTTTCTATGTTTTGTGGTTACTCACTGCTGACGTTTCTGAATCCGGGAGGTCGGCTTGCCTTGCGCGACCGGCGCATCTCCGCCAACCATCCTGGTTCACAACTTTTTTCAACTGCGTTCTTCAAGGCTTGTGCCATTAACACCCCGTTAGCAAAGACAATGCCATCGTTTCTTGGCTGTATTTGCAACCCGCTGCGCGAAAAGGTATTACAAAATAACACCCCATAAAATCTTACTAAATTATTACACGGAACCGGCTGTTTTTAACATATCATTAACATCGCCGCTGGTTCGTTTTGGTCACATTGCCAGTTTCAAAACACCTTCATGGCAAAATTATTAAGGGAGCATAAAAATCCACGCCGTCTCCATCATAAATCCATCAAATCGCTCAACCTTCGTGGACAAGACGCGTGCCGCTGTGTTATTAGTTATGCGGTCCAGATCGCAACGAACCGCACCCATGTGATTGAGCCGGAGACAACAGGCAGCGCCGACGCCGGCGAAAAAGCCAGGAGCCGCATTCATGCCGCTGGCGCGGGCGCGCCCGCCAAAAAGGCGATGGTCGCGCTCATCATTGATGATGAACTGCAAATCCGGCGGCTTCTGCGCATCATGCTGGAAGCCCAGGGCTACCAGGTTTATGAAGCCCAATCCGGCCAGGAGGGGTTGATCGAAGCCGCGCAATGCCGCCCGGAAATCATTCTGCTTGACCTCGGCCTGCCCGACATGGACGGGCAGGCCGTGCTCCGCCGCCTGCGCGAGTGGAGCCGCGTGCCGGTGGTCGTCTTGTCCGTGCGCGATCGCGAAGAGGACAAGGTGGCGGCGCTGGACGCCGGGGCGGATGATTTTGTCACCAAACCCTTTGCCCCCAATGAGCTGCTGGCCCGCCTGCGCGCCGCCCAACGCCGCGCCCACGCCGGCGCGGACGCCCCTGTCTTTCGCTCCGGCCCGCTCGAAGTGGATTTGGTGCGGCGTCTGGTGACGGTCGCCGGGCAGCCGGTGAAACTGACCGCCACGGAATACTCGTTGCTGGCCCTTTTTGTGCGCAACGCCGGACGCGTCCTGACCCATCGGCAATTGCTGACCGAGGTGTGGGGACCCAACGCCGCCGAACACAATCTCTACCTGCGCGTCTATATGGCCCATCTGCGCGAGAAACTCGAAGCCGATCCCGGCCAGCCCGTGCTCTTCATCACCGAAGCCGGGATTGGTTACCGCCTCATGGACCTGGCCCGCTAATCTTTCCCTTTCCCCCGGCCTTTTTCGTTGCGTGCGGCGCGGCTTGCCCGCAGCATGAGGATATGTGTTTTACTTGGCGTCCTTCCCCGTTGGCCACCGGCTGGCTCCCCGCTGCCATGTTGTCCTTTTCCTTGCTCCCTCTGCAAGCCAGCCCGCCCGCGGCCCAGGAAGGCCGGGGGCAGACCAATTCCGCCCCGGTCGCATCGGCCGCCGTGCCGAATGACGCCGTGGAAAACTCGGTGGTCAAAGTGTTTTCCACGGTGCGTTATCCCGATTACTTCCGTCCGTGGACCAAGGAGTCGCCGAGCGAGATTTCAGGCACGGGCGTGGTGATCGAGGGCAAGCGGATTCTGTCCAACGCCCATGTCGTCAATTACGCCAGCCAGGTGCAAATCCAGGCCCACAAGGCCGGCGACAAGATTTCGGCCACCGTGGTCGCGGTGGATCCGGGCATTGATCTGGCGGTCCTCAAGCTGGACGATGAAACTTTTTTCGACTCCCACGCCCCGCTGGAACGGGCCAAATTGCTTCCCGAAATCAAGGATGCGGTGATGGTGTACGGCTACCCGACCGGCGGCTCCAGCCTTTCCATCACCAAAGGCATTGTCTCGCGGATAGAGTTTGCCCCCTATAATTACCAGGTGTCCGGCCTGCGCATCCAGATTGACGCGGCCATCAATCCGGGCAATAGCGGCGGCCCGGCGGTGGCGGGGGATAAAATGATCGGGCTGGCCTTCAGCCGTCTGCAGAACGCGGAGAACATCGGCTACATCATTCCCTGCGAGGAAATCGAATTGTTCCTGCAAGGCGTGGCCGCGGGCCGCCACGAGGGCAAACCCGGCATGTTCGAAGATTTCCAGACCCTAGAGAATCCCGCCTTGCGCGCTTTTCTCAAGCTGGACAAATCCGCCCACGGCATCGTGATCCACCGCCCGGCCAGGCCGGACCCCGCCTATCCGCTCAAGGAATGGGACCTCATCACCAAAATCGGCGACAGCCCGGTGGACGATCAAGGAATGGTCACCATCAAATCCGGCAGCCTGCGCTTGAACTTCACCTATCTGGTGCAAAAAACCGCCCGCAACGGCACCGTGCCGTTGACCCTCATCCGCGACGGCAAGGAGATGCCTTTGGACCTGCCGGTGCAGTCCAGGCTCCCGCTGGTCCTGGGCGCGCTGGAGGGAACCTATCCCTCCTACTTTGTTTACGGGCCGATGGTCTTTTCCACCGCGACCCAGGAGTTTCTCACCAGCCTGGCGCGCGACGAAAGCGGCCGTTGGACCCGGTTCCTCATCAGCACCGGCAGCCCGCTGCTCAAACGATTCATGGACGTCCAGGCCTTTCCGGGCGAGCATCTCGTCGTGGTCTCCTCCCCTTTCTTTCCCCATAAACTGGCCCAGGGCTACTCCAACCCGCAGACCGAGGTGGTCAAGTCGGTCAACGGCGTCGCCATCAAAAACCTCGCCCATCTGGTCCAGGTCCTGCGCGACTGCCGCGATGAAATGATCTCCATTGAATTTGACAACCGCAGCGGCGAGGCGCTGGTTTTTCCCCGGGCGGAAACGGCGGCCGCCACGGAGGAAATCCTGACCGACAACGGCGTGCGCAGCCAGGGTTCGGCGGACACCCTGGCCGTCTGGAACGCGAAGAAATAGACGTAATGCATCCGTCGGTGGCAGGGCGGGAATGCTTCTCAAACCGCCAGGGCGTCTTTTTCCTCGGTGCGGATGCGAATGGCCCGTTCCACCTTGGAGATAAAGACCTTGCCGTCGCCGATTTTGCCGGTGCGGGCCGCCTCCACAATGGCCGAGCAGACCGCGCTCACCATCTTATCAACCACCACGATTTCCAGTTTGATTTTGGGCAGAAAGTGGGAGACGTATTCGCCGCCGCGATAGAGTTCGGTGCGGCCGTTCTGCCGCCCATAGCCCGAGACTTCGCAAACGGTCATGCCGCCGATGCCCAGATCCGCCAGCGCGTCCCGCACTTCATCGAGCTTGAACGGTTTTATGATGGCTTCGATTTTTTTCATGATGCTCCGGCAACAACGACGGACGCAGCATCAACCCGCGATACCGCAGACGCCATAAGCAAACGGAGTGCCATGAAAACCAGCAATCCTGTCCTTGCGCTCAAGACAGACGCAGACCCGGTTTCCCGGCCGCTAC
>JBEKUQ010000237.1:0-5098 GCA_049514835.1 Verrucomicrobiota bacterium
CGACATCAGCCGCGATCCCGAAGCGATCTTCGCCTACGCGCCCGGCCGCACTTTCCGGGCCTTCCAACTTTATCGCCGCCACTTCAGCCCTCCCTAATCTCCCTTCCGCGCATGAACATTCCAAAACTGCAAACCATTGACCGGGTGGTGGGGGTGCCGCTCTGTTTCTTGTTCACCTGGCTCCGGCCCCTCCTGGCCCGCCGCCTCCCGCCCGGGCCGGCCCAGGTGCGCAATATTCTCTTCGTCAAACTCGCCGAACAAGGCTCCACCGTGCTGGCCATCGCCGCCATCCAGCGCGCCGTGCAAATGGTCGGGCGGGAAAACATCTATTTCATCGCCTTTGAGGAAAACCGCTTCATCCTCGACCTGCTGGAACTGATCCCGGAAGCCAACGTCATCACCCTCAACTCGCAAACCTTGACCGGCCTGGCTTTTTCCTCCCTCCGCGCCATGCGGCGGATGCGCGCCTTGCGCCTCGACGCCGCCATTGACATGGAATTCTTCGCGCGCGGCTCGGCCATCATCGCCCTGCTCAGCGGCGCGCGGGCGCGGGTGGGTTTTCACACTTGGTATGCCGCCGGGCCTTATCGGGGGGCCTTGTTCACCCACCGCCTCCTCTACAATCCGCACATGCACACCACCAGCACCTTTCAGGCTCTGGTGGAATCCTTGCGGAGTGATCCGGCCGATTTGCCGACTTTGGACCTCCTGCCGCCCTCCGCGGAAAACACCTTCGCCCACTTCGTGCCGCGGCCCGGCGAGGTCGAGCCGGTGGAGGCGATGTTGCCGCGCGAAAACGGCCGGCGTCCGCCCGTCATCCTGCTCAATCCCAACGCCAGCGACCTGGTGCCCTTGCGCCAATGGCCGGCCGGCCGCTATGTCGAACTGGCCCGCCGCCTCCTGGCCCGCTTTCCCGAAATCCACATCGGCTTCACCGGCGGCCCGCGCGAAGTGGACCAGATCAAACGATTGGCGGGCGAGGTCAATTCCTCCCGATGCACCTGTCTGGCGGGCCGCACCACGCTGCGCCAGTTGATGGTGCTCTACACCCTGTGCGAAGTGTTGGTGACCAACGACAGCGGCCCTGCGCATTTTGCCTCGCTCACTTCCATCAACGTCATCACGCTCTTCGGGCCGGAGACGCCGGCCTTGTTTGCGGCCCGCACGCCGCGCAACCTGGCCATCTGGGCCGGTCTGGCGTGCAGCCCGTGTGTCAACGCCAACAACAACCGGCAATCCCCCTGCCGCAACAACCTGTGCATGCAACATATCAGCGTGGACCAGGTTTTCGGCGAAGTCTGCCGCGTTTACACCGAGCGCCGGCAACATCTTGAAGTTTAGCTCCTTCGCGCCTCCTCGCTTGATTGGAAAAATGCGGGGCAGCATCACAGCAGCACAAGTCCCCGCAATCGTTTTGGGATCACTCCTTCGACTCTTTTGCCGCCCAGATATTGAACGCCGGGAACGACGCCACCAGGCGAAAGCCGTGGCCGGAGATGTAGCGCGCCAATGCTCCCGAATGGTCGTAAAGGTCCGGCTTGGAGGCCACGATTAATTGCGGCGCCGGCCAGCCGGCCAGGGTTTCGTCCGGCAGATTGTTGACCAACAGCGCCTTGCCCGGACCGGGCTGGGATTCGCTCAGAGGCAGGTGATAATACCAGGCGCCGAATTGGTCGGCATTCCACCATACGGCCTGCCGTTCCGACAGCCCTGCCGCGGCCAATTCCGCGGCTCGGCGGTAGTCGTCCTTGGAGTGCCCGTAGTCAAACCTGACGATCAACGAGGAACATAAGCTCAAGCCCAAAAAGGCCGTCACCATCGCTTTGGCCATCCAGCCCGGTTTGCGGGCCAGAACAAACACGCCGCCGGCCATCCAGAAAAGCCAGACAGCCGCCAGCGGCGCGCTGTGCCGGCCCAACAGGCGGAAGTGCGTGACCATCCCCGCCGCCGACAAGAAGATCCACGGCAAAGCAATTACAATTGACAGTGCGGCTGTTTTCCGGCGCGATTGCCGGCAAAACTCTTTCAGCCCGAAATACAAGATGCCCGCCAGCGCCACCGCGTAACAGGCCAGGCCCGGCACAAACGGCAGCAAAGCGCGGAGGCCGCCGGCCCGCAACTCCGTCCGCCCCGGGCCCAGTCCGCCGAAACCAAACTGCTCATAGACGATAAACAACGTGGTCCGCCAATCGGTCGTGGCCACGTTGGAGCCGCGGGCGCCCTGGCGCACGGTCCAAACATAATAGCAGCCCAGCGCGGCAAGGATCGCCGTCAACAAGATCCACCAGAACCGGAACCTCCGCCACCAACCGAGCAATCGCTCCGCCGGGAAGAGCACCCACGCCGCCCCCAGCGCCGCCGAGGCCCAGACCATCCCCAGCAAGCTCGTGCCGCAAACCGTCAACAATCCAAACGCAAAGAGGACAAGCCATTTCCCTTCCTTCTCGGTCGGGCCGGCCACAGAAGCCAGCCGATTGAGCGCCGCCAGGACCATGCAACTGCCGCCCAATTGCATCGCATAAGTCCGGGCCTCGTTGGCATAGTACCAAATAAACGCGTTGCTGGCGACGACCAGCACCGCGGCCAAACGCCGCTGCCATTGCGGAAAGCCCACGGCAAACGCCACCAACCCCGGCGCCAGCCAGAGCGCTCCGCCCAGGCGCAGCGCATATTCTCCGATGCCAAACACTTTTGCGAACACCCAGATAAAAGCGGAGTAGAGCGGCATTTGCACTTCGGTCATCCCGGAAGTGGAGATAAAATGCCACCATTGGCCGAGGGTGGGGCGGGAAGCGGCGTAGGCCGTGCCCGCTTCGTCCAGCCAGAAACTGCCGCCCGTCACCGCCGCCAGCACGAAAAGGACAAAGAAGACCGTCAGAGCCGCCGGCCGCAACAACACCGGGCACTCCGTGAAATTCATGTTTGTTTTGGCATTCATACGGCTGCTGCCCATTGGCATCTGCCGGACGCGATTTGACCGCGTGTTGGCAAAGCCCGGTTTGGCAAAAATCGCGTCCAGTGATTGACCCATCTTAAAAAGGCGGCTCCGAGACGGGTCTCTTTGCCCGGCGGAGGGTAATCAAGGCTCCCGATTATTCAACGGGTATTTTCTCAGCCCGGTGCCTTGCAGGAAAACCCGGATCACAAACAACGGATTGTTCTTCAAGTAACGTTTCCACAGCCGGCGCGGTTCGCAGCCCAGCCGGAATAGCCATTCCAGCCCGGACCGCCGCATCCAGGGCGGGGCCTGCCGCAGCCGCCCTGCATGAATATCAAAAGCCGCTCCCACCCCAGCCATCAAAGTCACCTCCAACCGGTCCAGATGCTCCGCCATGAATCGTTCCTGTTTGGGCGTGCTCAAGCCGACCCACATCACGTCCGGCCGCGCGTCCTGGATCAACTTCTTCAGTTCCTCCTTTTCCGCCGCGTTTAACGGTCGGAACGGCGGCTCGTACGTCCCCGCGATTTGCAACTTGGGAAAACGCTTCGCCAATCGCTCCCGCAACTCCTGCGCCACCCCATTTGCCCCGCCGTAGAAAAAATGCCGATAGCCTTTCTTCTCTGAAAGCTCCAGCACCGCCAGCATCAAATCCGGCCCATAAACCCGGCCCATCTCCTTCCGCCCCAGCCACCGACCGACCCAGACCAGCGGCATCCCATCGGGCGTGCAAAGAAAAGCGCGGTTCAAAATCTGCCGGAAACCCTCGTCCTTTTGCGCCTCCGAAACCCCATGCACACCAGTCACACAAATATATCCTTTCTCCCTCCGCTCCAGCGCGCCCGCCATCGCCTCCAGCGCCAGGTCCATGTTGATGGCGCTGATTCCCACGCCCAGCACGTTGACGGTGGGTGGCGAACGCATGATCAAAATCTGGCAAATGGCCGCATGATGAACACCTTCAGCCGGCAACTTCCTTGAAAAACCTCTTCAAGACGCGCTTGGCCAAGGACCCTTCGTGCAACGATCCATAGATTCTCCGGGGCAGGCTCTGCCTGGAGCCGGCAGGAAGGCAAGCGGGCCACGCGGGCCGCGGCAGCCACATCGCGGCACATATCGAGTAGAGACGAAAGAAAGCCCGCACGGCTGACCATTTGATGGGATTGACCCGTCCGCCCCACAAGGACTCTTGAACAATGACACTCTCGCTAAGTCCCACCGTCTGATAGCTCGTCATTGTTTTTGAGGCGGAGTGCTTTCGAAAAAAGCCCCAGACTCCGGCGTCGTAAAATATCTCCCCAAGCAGGGTAAGCCTGCTGAAAAGGTCGTAATCCGCAGCGAATCCAAGTTCCCTCCTCAGCCCGCCAACTTTGAAATAAGCCTCCCGCCGCCAAAAGCAGGCTTCTTGCGCCAGGGTAAAAGCGATATATGGAGACTTGACGAAAAAAGGCAGGCTGGGCCGGAAGTAAAGCAGGCGGCCCCGTTCATCAATACAGACGCGATTGCCATAAACCATCACGGCATCGGGCTTGCTCTCCAATGCGGCCACGGCTTTCTCGACGGCGTCCGGCGCGAGCAAATCATCCGAGTTCACCCACGCCAAAATCTCGCCCGTGCCATGCTCAAACCCCTGGACGATCGCATCGGTTTGCCCCTGATCCGGGCGGCTGTGCCAGTACTTCAACCGGCCTTCATATTTCTTGATGACAGCGACGCTTTCATCCTTCGAACCGCCGTCAATGACAATGCATTCCACCGAGGGATAAGTCTGCTCCAGGACGCTGCGGAGCGTCTCCTCCAAAAAACGGCCTTGATTGAAGGAAGGGACGACTATGGAGACAAGCTTTTGGCTGGTTGGCATGGCGTCGTTCTTGTGATCTGGCCGGCCATCTTGCGGAAGAAACCGTATCTCACAGGCGGTCACCCCCTCTGTTGGAAGAAAAGTCTGTCTTTTCCCGCATGTGTCTTCTGAGATGCCACCGACCGGAAATCAGGTCGCATTTTCCACGATAACGGAGTTTTTGCAACTGCCGTTTGGCGCGATGGTAATGGGACAAGACGCATCCCCACAGGCCGCCGGGACAACCATTTTCTCGGCGAATTTGCAGATGCTCCTGTTCCACTAATCGTTCCACACTTTTGTCGGCCGACCGGCCCCGG
>JBEKUQ010000238.1:0-5067 GCA_049514835.1 Verrucomicrobiota bacterium
TCGCCCAGATGAAACCGCCGCGCCACCTCCAGCAGTTTCCGCAGCCCCGCTTTCATTCCATGATGGGAGAAGTAGGTGTTGCTCGAATAATAAAATGCCCTCTCAAATTTATATTCCCCGGGCGGCGCGGTATCCTTGATGTGATAACCCTGCTCCATGAATACTCCGTGACCGGCATTCTCCGGGTCGGCCGGGACCATGAACGGCTCGTTCACATCCATCACCCCGCTCTCCAGGCAGGCCAGGGTGGTGATGAT
The DNA here is from genome assembly GCA_049514835.1 of Verrucomicrobiota bacterium. Taxonomy (GTDB): domain Bacteria; phylum Verrucomicrobiota; class Verrucomicrobiia; order Limisphaerales; family Palsa-1400; genus JBEKOF01. The sequence goes on from JBEKUQ010000238.1 coordinate 258, forward strand.
CTTGAATGTCGAGCCGGGCGGATACGCGTCGAAGGTCGCCCGGTTCAACTGCGGTTGCAGCCGGGCATCGTTCAACTGCTCCCAACGCGCCGGCGAAACGCCCGAGACAAATTCATTCGGATCGAACGTCGGCGCCGAGGCCATCGCCAGCAATTCCCCCGTCCGCACGTCCATCACCACCGCCGCCCCGCGCACTTCGCGTCCCGCGTCCGACAGCGCCCTTTCCGCCGCCTGTTGCAGCGGCAGGCTGATCGTCAAATATATATCTTCCCCGGCCTGCTCGGCCTCCAGGGTTTCCGTGTGCTGGCGGTAGCCCTCGTTGTTCACCAGCACCAGATTCGTTCCCGGCTTGCCCTTCAACCGGTCGTCAAAAGCCCCTTCAATTCCCGTCGCCCCCTTGTAGCCCGGCGGCAAATACTTCCGGTCCTCCCCCGTCCGCACCACGTAACCCAGCACATGCGCCGCCGTCGTTTTGTGCGGATAACTCACCACCGGCTGCCTCTCCAGGTCCAGCCCCCGCTCGTTGGACAACTGTTCGGCAAAAACCGCCGCCTGCGCCGCATTCAAGTTGGTCATGATCTCCATCGGCATGAACGTATAATTGCTGTAAAAATGCCGGAACCGCTCCCGGTCCAGCGTCGCCGGCTGCTGCAACGCGGCCGTCACCCGCGAGGTGATGTTGCTCACCACCCGGTAATTGGCCTCCAGATGCAGCGCCGCGGTCACCCGCGACGGCAGCCGGCCCGCGCCGCTTCCCGGATGGTCCCGGACATATTCTTTCAGCACATGGCTGAAGTACTCGTTGGTAAACTGGCTTCGCAAGTCCTCCAAATATAGCACCACGTTGTATTGCGGGACATTCTCCACCAGCGCCAGGCTGTTCCGGTCCAGGATCCGTCCCCGCTCCGCCGGCACCTGCGGCTTGCGGAACGACTGCGCCTCCAGCTTGCCCTCCATCCGCTTGCCCGACACAATCTGCACAAACCACAGCCCGGCCAGCAGCGCCAGCATCCCCGCCGCCATCACCAGGCTCAACGTCCGCAGCCGTCGCGCCTCCTTCTTGAATATGTCAAATATAAACATCTTACTGCCGCCCCCTCTTGATTTCACGGTCCTCCCGGAAACTGCTCTGCTTCATCGCCGGATACTCAAACGCCCGCCGCAGCCCCGCAAACAGCCCGAACAGCAGCGGCGTCAACGCCCCTCCCGCCGCCGTCCCCACCACCCACTGCCACAGCGCGCCCCACCCCAGCGACGGCGCCTGCCGCAGGTTCAGCAGCAGAAAAAGCGTCCCCAGCGGAAACGCCGCCCCCGCCGCCAGCCCCAGCGCCATCTGCGCGAAACGATGCTCCCGCAACAACAACTCCCGCTTCCACATGATCACGAAGCCGATCATAAACAGCGGCAGAATGCTCACCCCCAGCGGATCCGCCGATAGTGAATCCCGCCACAATCCCCCGCAGATCGCCAGCAACGCCACCGCCCCCATCCCGGCCGTCAAACTCGTATAGACCATCAGCGCCGGCAACACGCTGATCTGCGCTCCCAATATTTCCCGCAACAGCTCGAACCGCCCCTCCAAAAAGGCCGCCACGTAGGCCAGCGCCAAAATAAAGATCAGGTTCAGCCAGTTCATGGTAAAATCATCACCCACACATTCTGCAACGCCTCCAGGTGCGCCGAGATCCGCGCCCGGACCTCCGTCGTCCCTCCGGACTCCTTTCGCGCCACCTCCACCACCTTGCCCACCGCAATCCCGCCTGGAAACACCCCGCCCGCGCCCCAGGTCACCACCTCGTCGCCGGGATGAACCGTCTTGTCCGCCGTCTCCCCGAAAAGATTCTCAATGTCAATCATATTATTCTCCCGCCTCCATGACGACCCCGCCGTCGCCGTCCCGTTCAACCCCGCCGGCCCCGCCAGCACCGCCACCCGCAGCCCCGGATCCCCCAGCAGCAGCACCTGCGAGCTCCTCTCCCCCACGTTCACCACCTTGCCCGCCAGCCCCTCCTCCGTCAGCACCGGCAAATTCGTCCGCATCCCCGGCGTCGTGCGGCTGCCCAGGTCAATCCACACGCTCCGCCACCAGGTCTCCGGGTCGCGCGCGATCACCCGCGCCGCCTGGAGGTTCCAGGCCGGCTTTTGCCGCCGGAAATTGAGCATTTGCCGCAGTTGTTCGTTCTCCCGGGGCAGGTTCGCCTCCGCTTGAAGCTGCAGCCGCAAGAGCTGGTTGCTCGTCCGAAGGGTGTCCCTTTCCCGAAGCAATTCATCCCGGGGCGTGAGCGCGTCGCCCGCCTTGGCCGCCACCTCCCGGCTGGTGGCCGCCAATCCGAACAACGGCAGAAACAGTCCGTTGATGGCCGGCTTCAACCTGTCCGCCGTCTGGCGCGGCAGGCTCAACAGCACCACCACCAACAAAACCACCAATACCAAAGTTATATATTGCGATCTCTTCAACATCTCGCCCGTCCGGCCCCGGCTCCTGCCTGCCGGTCCGTCTTTCTGCCGCCCGCGCTCCCCGCGGCGGCGGCCTTTTCTTTTGGGCGAACGGCCCTGATCTCAACCCTTGCTGGAAGTCAATCGCGTCAGAAATTCAATGTTTTGCAGAACCTGTCCCGTCCCCTCCGCCACATGCACCGGCAGGCCCGTTTCCTTGGCCACCATCCGGTCAATCCCCCGCAGCAGCGCCCCGCCCCCGGCCATCACAATCACGCGCTCGACCAAATCGGCCGACAACTCGGGCGGACAACGCTCCAGTGTAATGCGGACGCTCTCCAAAATGCTGCTGAGGGGCTCTTGCAAGGCCTCTCGAATTTCTTCCGAACGAATGGATAAAGTCTTTGGCAGGCCGGCGCCTAAATCGCGCCCTTTCACTTCCATCGTCAACTCCTGTTCCAGCGGGAAGGCAGATCCGACCCGGATCTTGATCTCTTCCGCCGTCCGTTCGCCAATCATCAGGTTATAGGCTCTCTTCATGTGCGCCACGATCGTCTCGTCAAACTCATCCCCCCCCACCCGCAAGCTGCGGCTGAACACTATTCCAGCCAGCGATATTATCGCGATCTCGCACGTCCCTCCCCCAATGTCCACGATCATGTTGCCCGCCGGCTCATGCACCGGCAGTCCCACCCCGATGGCCGACGCCATCGGCTGCGGGATCAAATGCACGTCCCGCGCCCCCGCGTGCGTCGCCGAATCTTTCACCGCCCGCCGCTCCACCTCCGTGATCCCCGACGGCACCGCCACCAACACCCGGGGCGCGATTAATTTGCGGTGATGCACTCGCTGGATGAAATGCCGCAGCATCGCCTCCGTGATTTCAAAATCCGCAATCACCCCGTCCTTCATCGGACGGATCGCTATGATGTTCCCCGGCGTCCTGCCCAACATCCGTTTCGCCTCCTCGCCCACCGCCAGCACGTTCGTCGTGCCGGCCTCGATGGCCACGACCGAGGGCTCTCGCAGCACGATGCCTTTGTCCCTGACATACACCAGGCAGTTGGCCGTGCCCAAGTCAATTCCGATATCGTTGGAAAACAGGCTTTTGAGTTGGTCAAACATGAACTTCGCCTACCAATCACCCGCACCTTACGGGCGCGCCCCGCCCACGGTCAAGTTAATTACAGCCAATTTCAGCTCGTCACCTTGATCCGCCCCTCCTGGTGGTCCCGCAGCAGCTTCACATCCGCCTCCACCATCAACTTGACCAGTTCGGCAAACTTGGTTTTGGGCGCCCACCCCAGTTGCCGCCGCGCCTTGCTCGCGTCCCCCATCAGCAAATCCACCTCCGCCGGACGGTAATAGCGCGGGTCAATCTCCACATGCTTTTCCCACGACAACCCCACGTGGCCGAACGCCAGATCCAGAAACTCCCGGATGGAATGCGTTTCCCCCGTCGCCACCACGTAATCGTCCGGCTGATCCTGTTGCAGCATCAGCCACATCGCCTCCACATACTCCTTCGCGTAGCCCCAGTCGCGCTTGGCCTCCAGGTTCCCCAGGTAAACCTTGTCCTGCAATCCCGCCAGGATGTGCGCCAGCGCCCGCGTGATCTTCCGCGTCACAAACGTCTCCCCGCGCCGCGGCGATTCGTGGTTGAACAAGATCCCGTTGCTCGCGTGCAACCCGTACGATTACCGGTAATTGACCGTGATCCAATACGAATACACCTTCGCGCATCCATACGGGCTGCGCGGGTGAAACGGCGTCCCTTCGCTCTGCGGAATTTCCGCCGCCTGCCCATACATCTCGCTGGAGGAAGCCTGGTAAAACCGCGCCTTCAACCCCCCCTGCCTCACGGCTTCCAGCAGCCGCACCGTCCCCGTCGCCCCGATGTCCGCCGTGTACTCCGGCGAATCAAAACTCACCCGCACGTGGCTCTGCGCCGCCAGATTATAGATCTCCTCCGGCCGCACCTCGCTCAACAGCCGGCTCAAACCGCTCGCGTCGCTCAAGTCCCCGTAATGCAGAAACAAGCGCGCTTTAGCTGCGTGCCGATCGGCATATATCTCCTCCAGCCGCCCCGTGTTAAACGTGCTCGCCCGGCGGATGATCCCATGCACCTCGTAGCCTTTGCCCAGCAGCAATTCCGCCAGATAAGAGCCGTCCTGCCCCGTTATCCCCGTGATCAGCGCGCGTTTCGACATGCCGCCCGCACCTTCGCCCGCCCGGCCCCCCTTGGCAAGGAAGAACCGCCGGGCTCTTCCCCTCCCTTTTCATTTGCGCAAACGCCATGTATAATTTATGCTTACATCCAAGAAAACAATACTTAATCCTGACCCAGAGCCAACGACTAACGCCATGTTCGATC
>JBEKUQ010000239.1:0-5067 GCA_049514835.1 Verrucomicrobiota bacterium
CTTCCAGTTTCCCAATATGACGCGCATGACTTACACGCCTGCCAGCGGGTCGTATCTCGTCCAAAACGTCGCTCAAATCTACATCAACTTTACGAGTAATACGGTCAATGGAAACACCGGAGAAAACGGTTACCAGGGCTACTCCGAGATCGCCATCTACGGAACGCCTTCCGCCGCCGCGGTGTTCCCGCCAACCGTAACCACGAACACGCTGCCCAGTGTCTGCCAGGATGTCGTCGGCAGCTCCGAAACCTTCATCGCCGGTTTTATCAGTTCTTCCCCCATGACCTACCAATGGATGGTGGATACCGGCACCGGACCGCAACCGGTCACGGGTGCGAACTTCTCAGGCATGACCACTCCCGTGCTGACGGACAAGAACTTGCAGCTTGGCGACTCAGGCTCCTATTCTTGCGTGGCCACCGTCGCCTCCGGCCCGGCCGCGGGTTCGGCCACCAGCGCTCCCAACACGTTCACCGTCAACCCCGCCCCCACGCCGGTCGGCAACATTATTATCTCAGATGCCCTGCAAGCGTGGTCTAACAGCACCTTTGCTCCGGCCTTTACCCCGACTTGGACGGTTCAGCCAGGCAGCTTCTTCGCCGGAACTCTACCCACCAGCTGCGCCTTGAGGCGAAACGGCAGTTTCTCCGAGGATGGTCAAGGCAACTCCGGCAATGGCGGCGGGGGTCTTCCCGTTCTTACCGATGGGTTTCCTGGAACGTACGGAGACAACACTGACGTTACCCTGGCGACTTGTGGCAGCACAATGGGCTCAAATCTTATCTATACTCTCGGAGGGCCTTCCGGTGCGTATAATATCTCCAGCATCGTCACTTACGGCGGATGGGCCAACAATGGCCGCGACGAGCAAGCCTATACGGTTTATTATTCGACCGTGGCTGCCCCTGCAACTTACATCAACCTGACCGCCAACGACTACAAAGTTGCCAGCATCCTCACCGGGGCCTCGGGCTGGAACAACTACCCGGATTGCTCCCGCTCGACCATCACTGCCGTGAGCGGCGTTCTCGCCACCAACGTCTATGCCATCGGGTTCAACTTCGTCACGCCCAATGGCGAAAACAACTGGGAGGGCTATGCCGAAATTCAGGTATTCGGCACGGTAGCGGCCTGGCCGAGGCTCAGCGCACCGTCCTTCTCCGGCGGCAATCTCATCTTGAGTGGCACCGGAGGTACGCCGGGTGGCGGATACACCTGCCTGACGACGACCAACGTGGCCGCGCCCTTGTCCGCTTGGACGACCAACAGCCAGGGGACCTGCAATGGTTCTGGCGCGTTCTCACTCAGCATTCCAGTCGTCACAAATCCGCCCGCCCAGTTCTTCCAGATCCGGATGCCGTGATGGCGAAGCGGATCAGGAAACGAGTGGAAGACAAGCCCCTTCGGCGCGAGGGGGCTTGCTCTAGGCGCTGGAGGACTCGGATTCCCAGTTTGTAGATTGAGAGATTGGTAGTAAAATGAAGATAATGAACAGAATACGGGTCAGCAAGCCTGCAGGTCGTCGGGGAAAAGCCGCCTTCACTTTGATTGAACTGTTGGTGGTGATTGCCATCATCGCCATTCTGGCCTCCTTGCTCTTGCCGACTTTGGCCAGGGCCAAACAACAGGCCTTGTCCGCCAATTGCATCAACAATTTGCGGCAACTTACCTTGGGCGCCCACCTCTACGCCGGGGATAACGGCGACAAAATGGCCCCGAATGCCATCGGTGGCGATGAATCTTGGGTGCAGGGAGATATGACCGTCATGGTGGATGCCACCAATATCTTCTACCTCACCAATTCCCTGTCTTTGTTCTATCCCTATGTCGGCAACGCCAAGGTTTACTGGTGCCCGGCGGACTTGATTCCCATGGCTGGCACCACCATTCCCAGAGTGCGTTCCTTCTCCATGAGTTGCATGATGGGAAACAACTTGGGCACCGCCGGCGATGTTCATCCGGGTATTCCGGAAAACCTTAAATTCACCCAGGTAATGAATCCCGGTCCCTCCAAGGCCTTGCTCCTCATGGATGAGCAGACTAATCCCAATGTCGCCCAGCAGAGCCTGGACGACTGCTATTTCGCCATCAATGCAGTCGTCGCCAACGGAAGAGCCCAGCCGCCCAATACTTTTGATTGGCGCAACATTCCTGGCAGCCGCCACGGCAATTTCGGCCAGATGTCCTTCGCCGACGGTCGCGTCGCAAAAGTCAAATGGCTGGAACCCAAAACCCAGACGATGTTGGGCACGGGACCCGGGGGGAGTGAGAGCATCCCTGGCACCGTGCCCTATGACTTGGATTTGCAACAGATTTGGACAGCAATTTATCCGGCCGCCGGCTGGTGAAGCCTGTGCCGCAAGATAACCGGTTGATGCACTGGAAGCCGCTGCCAGCAGATCGAATTGACAACTGATCCGGGCGTACTCATCAATATCATATCCGGCTTGACCGCCGCATAAGGTCACTTTATTCTTTAGAAAATCTTATCCCAAACACCTTGCATCGTTGGATTCATTATAGGTGGCCGACAGCTTCCCGATGGTGCCGCTCCCGATGGAGAGCGGTCGGGCCTTTCTTGTTGGCCTCGCACCTCGCTCTATTCACCCCGGCCCCCGCTTCGGCCCGGCAGGCTGCCGGTCGGGAAGCCGCTCGGGAAACGCCGGAATCTTCCGATAGCCCAACCAACGGCCTTGGCGTCTGGATTTGGGCGGCGCAAACCTTTGACCGGCAGACCTGCCTGCTCTGGAGGTCGTTTGAGATTCCCGCCTCCACCAGGGTTACGCAAGCGTGGATGACCATGACCGTGGACAACGAGTACACCCTTTTCCTGGACGGGCGCAACGTGGGACGGGGCGCCGAGTGGCGCCACCTTGGCAAGTATGACTTAACCCAGCTCTTGTCCCCCGGCAAACACGTGCTGGCCGTCGAGGCCTACAACGTGGACGCGCAAGCAGGCATGATCTCTGGCATGCGCATTGATCTGGCGGACGGACGGTTCTTCGAAATCAAATCGGACCAAAACTGGCGGATTGTTCCCGACAAGACGGGCGGTTGGAAGACCATGACCAAGGCCCTGGATACCTGGCCGGCGGCTACGATTATGGGGCCGATCGGAACCCTGCCTTGGTGGACGACACCCGAGGGCATTGATATTAACCCGGCTTTGCAAGTGATCCATACTCCCCTCTGGCAATCCGGCTGGTTCCAAATCACACTCTTGACTCTCTGCGCAACGGCCATCCTGATCAGTCTCTATCTCATGTCCCAACTGGCCTTCCATCAAAAAGAGCGATGGCTGCTCCAGCAGGAGCGCGCCCGCATCGCCAGGGACATCCATGATGACGTCGGTTCGAGAATGACCCAATTGGTATTGCATGGGGAAGTGGCGAGAAACGATCTCCCGCCCGGCTCGGAAGCGTGCTTGCAGCTTGACCTCTTCTGCGAGGAAGCCCGCAGCCTCCTCTCCACCATGGATGAAGTCCTCTGGGCTGTCAACCCGCGGCGCGACACTCTGCGCGACTTTGTCTCCTATGTGACCGACTATGCCCAGAAGGCGCTCAAGCGCACTTCCATCCAGTGTGTTTTGGACGTGGAACCGGAGATGCCGGCGGAGGCCCTTGATCTTCCGCTCCGGCGCAACCTGCTCCTGGCCATCAAGGAGACTCTCAACAACGCGCTCAAATACTCTGAAGCCACCGAATTGCTGCTGCAAATTCAACGCCTGAACCAGGGCCTGGTCGTGGTCGTGCAGGACAATGGCCGGGGCTTCGACCCGGCGGCGGCCAAGCCCGGACGCAACGGCTTGGCCAACATGACCCAGCGCATGACCGAGTTGGGCGGAGAATGCCGCGTGATCAGCCAGCCGGGCCAGGGTTGCCGGATTGAGTTCCGTGTGCCGCTCAACCGCTCGCGCCGTCACTTGTGGAACAGGATCTGGCGATCCAGGCGGTTCGCCACCACTGTCATTGAAACCAAGATACCTGGCGGCAAAAGCCTCACCATTTAATGATCCCGCCCATTGTTAAAACACGGAGCCCGCTGAAAGTGGCCTTGGTGGAGGATCAGCCCAAGGTCCGCGAGAGTTGGACCCGGCTCATCAACTCCTTCTCCGATCTTTCCTGCATCTGTGCCTGTGCCACCGGCGAAGAAGCCGTTCGCATCATTCCGAAGAAACTGCCGGATGTGGTTCTGATGGACATTTTCCTTCCTAGAATGTCCGGCATCGAGTGTACCGCCAGGCTGAAGGTGCTGCTGCCAGAGGTGCAGATTGTCATTCTGACGGCCATGGATGACCAGGAACTGGTCTTCATGGCCCTGGAAGCGGGCGCTGACGGCTACCTCTTAAAACGAACCAAACCTTCGGATTTGCGAACCGCCTTGCTCGACGTGCTGGGCGGGGGGGCTCCCATGACCAGTCAGATTGCCCGGCGCGTCATCGAGTCCTTCCGCCAGAAGGCCAAGACCCGCGACGAATCCGTCCATCTTTCCGTCAGGGAAGAGCAGATCCTGGCTCACCTCTCCCAGGGCTATTCCAACAAGCAGATCGCCGGCAAGCTGGAGTTGAGCATTGACACAATCTGCAGCCATTTGAAACACGTTTATGAAAAGCTGCATGTCAGCTCGCGCACCGAGGCGGTCGTTCGCTACCTGGCCTCCAAGACTCCGCAGTAATGCTCAGGCGATAAGGTTCACCCTGGATCCAACCGACAACTTGAATTGATTAAATAACATGAAAAAAGAAATGGAAAACAGACTGGGCAATCCAGCCATTGCCGTCTCGCTCTTTCGTCCGCTTGCCCTGTGGCTGGGCTTATGTCTGCTCGCCGCAGTTTCCGCGCCGTCGGCTTCCTCCGCAGTGCGTTGCGCTTCTCTGCGCTGCGAATACCTCGCCGACCCGCTCGGACTTGACGCGGCCAACCCCAGGCTGGGCTGGATCGTCGCTTCCGCCCGTCGCGGCGAGATGCAGACCGCTTATCAAATCCTCGTCGCCTCCTCCCTCCAGCTTCTCAACCAGAACCAGGGCGATCTCTGGGACACCGGCAAAGTCGCTTCCGACGACAC
>JBEKUQ010000240.1:0-5064 GCA_049514835.1 Verrucomicrobiota bacterium
CAACACCAGCAGCGGGGCCATCGCCTACCTGCCCGACAACGAGCCGTTCCAGCGCTACAAATACCACACCGGCCAGCCGGAAATCGCCGCCTCGGCGGAATTCCTGCGCTATGCGCGGCGGATGGACGCGCGGCTGGGCGAGTTTATCCGGGGGGCCGATGTGCTCATCTTGGACTCGCAATACGATCTCAACGAATACCAGACCCGGGCCGGGTGGGGCCACGGCTGCGTGGACGACGTGGTGGCCCTGGCCGTGCAGGCCGAGGTGAAGCGGCTTTTTCTCTTTCATCATGATCCCTCGCACGACGACGAAAAGATCACGCGCATGGCGGACTGGGGCCGGGCCTTCGTGGCGGCCCTGCATGAAACCCTGCAAGTGGAGGCGGCGCGCGAGGGCCTGCAAGTGGTGTTGCAGCCCGCCCCGAAATGAGCATACGCGCGGTCAGTGGTGACACAGAAAACGAGCCGAGAATGGATGCCAGCGATTCCTCCTTGCAACAGGCCATGACCCAATTCGACGCCGAAAATGCGCGCGATCCGAACGTGGAAATGGTCAACGGCGTGCCGCGCCCGCGCGAATGGGTCTATGCCGGGCGGTTGAGCGCGTGGGTGCGGAAACTGGCCCCCGCCGCGTCGCCCGCGCTCCTCCTGGCCGCCCGCTGCCAGCATATCTGCCGCTGGATGATTCCCCGCCAATCCCAACCCATGTCCCGGGCGGGCTATCTGCGCTGGCGCAATGATTTGAAGGAATTCCACGCCCAAACCGCGGCCAGAATCCTGCGCCAGGCCGGCTGCGCGGACGACCTCATCCAAAAGGTCCGGGACTTGAACCTGAAGAAGAATTTTCCGCGCGACCCGGAAAGCCGGGTTTTGGAGGACGCGCTCTGCCTGGTTTTTTTGGAGTTCCAATTTGCCGGGCTGGCAGGCAAGATGAGCGAAGACAAGATGATCAATGCTGTGCAAAAGACCTGGCAAAAGATGACGCCGGCGGCGCAAACGCTGGCGGCGGCCCTGCCGCTGGGCGCAAAAGAAAAGGCGCTCCTCGAGCGCGCGTTGGGCGCCGGCGCCGGCCGCGGACCCTCCCCGTCCGCCCCCTCGACCACGTAGCTCCAAGGCGATGCCCATTTAATGAAATCATCCAATCCAAACACCAGCAATGCCGGCGTCATCCGATGGGTGGACGAAATGGCCCAACTCTGCCAGCCGGACCAGGTCTTCTGGTGCGGCGGCTCCGCCAAGGAGAAGGAAGTCTTGACAGCGGAAGCGGTGGCGCAAGGCGTCTTGATCCGGCTCAACCAACAGAAGCTGCCCGGCTGCTATTACCACCGGTCCGATCCGGCCGACGTTTCCCGGAGCGAGGACCGCACTTTTATCTGCACGGAAACGGCCGACGAGGCCGGCCCGACCAACAACTGGGTGGCGCCGGCCGAGATGCTCCGCAAACTCAAGACCCTCTGCGCCGCGGCCATGCGCGGGCGCACCATGTACGTGGTTCCCTACCTGATGGGACCGCCCGGCTCGCCCTTGAGCAAGGTGGGAATTGAGTTGACAGACTCGATTTATGTGGTGTTGAGCATGAGAATCGTCACCCGCATGGGGCAGGCGGCTTTTGATCATCTGGGCGCGGGCGAAGATTTCAACCGCGGACTCCACTGCATGTTGGACTTGGACCCCAAGAACCGGTTCATCGCCCATTTCCCGCGCGAAAACGCCATCATCTCCACCTCCTCCAACTACGGCGGGAACGTCCTGCTGGGCAAGAAATGTCTGGCCTTGCGCATTGGCTCGTTCCTCGCCCAAAAGGAGGGCTGGCTGGCCGAGCACATGCTCATCCTCAGCGCGCAATCGCCCGACGGCCAAAAAACCTACGTGACGGGCGCCTTTCCCAGCGCCTGCGGCAAGACCAATTTCGCCATGCTCGTCCCCCCGCCCCATTTTGCCGGATGGAAGATCCAAACCATCGGCGACGACATCGCCTGGATGAAACCCGGCCCCGACGGCCGCCTCTACGCCATCAATCCCGAAAACGGTTATTTTGGCGTCGCCCCGGGAACCAACGCGGAGACCAACCCAAACGCCATGGCGACCATTTCCCACGACACCATCTACACCAATGTGGCGTTGACACCCGATCTGGATGTCTGGTGGGAAGGCAAAACCAAAGTGCCGCCGGCGCAATTAACCGATTGGAAGGGGCAGCCGTGGACGCCGCAATGCAAGACGCCCGCCGCCAACCCCAACAGCCGCTTTGCCGCGCCCATGAGCAACAATCCGGCGCTGGCCCCCGAGGCCAACGATCCCAATGGCGTGCCCATCAGCGCCATCATTTTTGGCTGCCGCCGCGCCACCACCATGCCGCTGGTCTATCAGGCCTTCAACTGGATTCACGGCGTTTTTATCGGCGCGACCTTAAGCTCCGAAACCACCGCCGCCTCCTCCGGCGCCGTCGGCCAGGTCCGCCGGGATCCCATGGCCATGCTCCCCTTTTGCGGCTACAACATGGGCTATTACTTTCGCCACTGGCTCAAGATGCGCAAAAAGCTCTCGGATCCGCCGCGCATTTTTCACGTCAATTGGTTCCGCCGCGATGAATGCGGCAAGTACCTCTGGCCGGGATTTGGGGAAAACATGCGCGTGCTCAAATGGATCGTGGACCGGTGTCATGGCCGGGCCGACGCCCGCGAAGCCGCCCTGGGCTGGCTGCCCGGCCCGCGCGACTTCGACCTTGCCGGCATGGAACATTTCGACGCCGCCAAACTGGCCAAGGCCCAGGCCGTCAATGTGGAAGAGTGGCGCCGTGAATCGCTGGCCCACGACGACCTGTCCTTCAAGCTCCACTCCGACCTGCCCAAGGAACTGGCCTGCCAGCGCGAATTGCTGGTGGCGCGGCTGTGAGGCCGGCATCTATGAGAATTGGCCTTTTCGGCGGGTCCTTTGATCCGGTCCATCTGGGGCATCTCTTGGTCGCGCGGGCGGCGCGGGAGGAACTCGGGCTGGACAAGGTTTATTTTATTCCCGCGGCCCAATCCCCCTTCAAACCGGCCGTCACCCACGCGCCCGCGCCGCAACGTTTGCGCCTCCTCCGGCTGGCCCTCGCCGGCGAAACGGCGGCCGAGATTGACGATCAGGAAATCCGCCGCGGCGGCGTCTCCTTCACCATGGACACCCTCCGGCATTACGCCGGAAAATTCCCCGGCGCGGAGCTTTTTTACCTGATCGGGGCGGACCAGGCGGCGCTGTTGCCGCAGTGGCACGACGCGGCCGAGCTGGCCCGCCTGGCGCAATTTGTCGTCGCGCCGCGTCCGGGCGAAACGCCGCCGGAGCTGCCCGCGCCTTTTCGCGGACGCGCCTTGCGCGGGTTTCCGCTGGCGGTTTCCGCCTCGGAAATCCGGGCGCGCGTCAAGGCGGGGCGGCCGGTGGGCGGGCTGACGCCGCCCGCGGTGGCCGAGGCCATTGCCAACAATCGGCTTTATCTTTGAGGACAACGGCGTTAGGATAAGGACCAGAAATGCAATCCAGAAAATTGGCGCTGCTCTGCCGCGAGCTGGCCGAAAATAAGAAGGCTGAAAACACCGTCATCCTTGACGTCCGCAACCTTTCCTCCATCACCGACTATTTCGTCATCACCTCCGGGGCGACGGAACCCCACCTGCGCGCCATCGTCAACGAGATCGTTGACCGGCTGCGCGAGGACCACGGCCTGTCCGCACGGGCCATAGACGGCGACCGGAACATGGCCTGGCAGGTCATGGATTTCTTCGACGTGATCGTCCATGTCATGCGGACCGACGTGCGGGAAAAGTACGACCTGGAAGGCCTGTGGGGCGACGCGGGCCAACTGGGCCGCGAGGCGGCCAAGGTGCGCAAGCCGAGGGGGAAGGGCAGGACAGGGACGACGGCCAGGGCGCGGGGCAAGGACGCGGGCAAGTCCCAGGAGAAGACCGCTCCCCCGCCCTAAATCTGCAATGGACAAATCCGCGGCGCCTCCAAGCGGCGCGGACTACGCCTGCTGTTCCTTGACGGGGATTTCCGCCGCCGCCCGGGCCATGTCATTCAGCACCTTGCTGAACTCGTCCAGGCCCGTCGAGGGGATGATGACGTTGTCCCGGCGGCCATTGACGTCCTCGGTGATGCGCAGAAACCGGCCGCGTGGGTTTTCCTTCAGTGTAAAGATGAAGGTCTTGCGCTCGATCTGGATCTTTTCCGTTTTTAAGGTGTCCTCGTTGACCGGGGGACGGGGAGGACCGGCGCTGTAGGACCGGTATCCCTGCGGAGATGGGCGTTCGTTTGAGATCATATCTGTTTCGGTTTCACTGTCTCTCTCTGTCTGTGTCTCTTCTGCGCCCGCAAGCGACGCTCACTTACCAGCCAATTAACCATGCTCACCGCCGTCAATTGACCGCATCTACAACTACACGTTACTCTTTATTTATTCAATTTCAATGGCGATCTGTCAACCGCCGATTTTATCGAGGTTCAGGTTCCCAAAGCGCGTCTGGCTGCCGGGCCGGCTCACGCGCCAAAGATACACCAGAAGCCCGCCTATCACCACCATATTGCCACATTCCGAGGCGGCGTGCCAAGCCTTAAATGCGCGGTCGGCCTGGTCCCGCGCCGCCTGGGTGGGCGCATAATACTTGATGTGATGCAACTCGTTGAGCTTGGGCTGCATCCATAAGCCGCCCGCCAGCGCCAGGCCGAGCAACAGCGCCAGCAAACCCAGGTTGCGCCGCAGCAGCGGCCGCCCGCAATACAGCCATTCCAGCGCCATTTGCGCCAGCCCGACCGCCCCGCAGCAGTATTGCAGGATGAAAAAGCGCGCGAAGATCTTTTGCGCCGCCCATCCCACCACGATCGGCGCCATCGTCGGCCCGATCGAACTTCGCAGTTCATCGCGCAGCTCGTCGCCAAACAGCGCCGGCAAACCGATGATGAGGAAGACGGCCGCGCCCAGCCACAAGGCCGCGTTGAGAATCCCCAGGTATCGCAAAAAGGCTGTCACCCGGCCAGCCTAGCCGAGGCGGCCCCAAAGTTCAACGGGGAAGCGGGCAAGAAAGCCATTTC
>JBEKUQ010000241.1:0-5062 GCA_049514835.1 Verrucomicrobiota bacterium
GGGCTGGCCGGGCTGGGATGCAAAATCCGCCCCGTCTTCACCGCCCTTCCGCCCGCCGCCGCCCGGACGCGCTCCCCGGCAAAGGCGCCCACGCCGATGATCCATTCCGGCTGGAGAATTTCCAGGACCGCCCGCAAATGGGCGTCGCAAATCTGGAACAGCCCCTCCGCTTCCGCCGCCGGCAGCTTGTCGGGCGTGCGGTTGGCGCCCCGTTCTCCCGCCATGAAGGCCAGCGGACAATAATTGACAACGAAATGGCGCGCGAAAAACTTTTCCGCCGGGCCGAACCGTTGCGCGAAAAAACCCCACAACCGCCGTCCGCTCACCTCCGATTTCTCGCAGGCAAAGCCGCGGACCGGCCGCCGCGGATGTTCCCTGGCGGGATGTCCAATGGCGGCTTCAATCTTCATCCAATCGCGCACCGCCGCGATTTCCCCAAAGGGCACGCCCGTCTGCGCCATGCCGAACGGCCCCGGATTCATCCCCGCAAAAACCACCCGCTTGCCCGCGCCGCCGAAGCGCGCCAGATACTCCTCGTGCGCGCTCCAAGCGTAAATCAGGGGATTATAAACGTGCGTCACCGGCGGCGCAAAACGCAGCTTCTCCGCCTGCGCCGACAGTTCCCTGGCGGCGGCGATCAAGCGCTGTTGCGCGGTCGGGCTCATTCAAAATAAATAAACGAATAGTCCCCCGTGTAACCGGTCTGCTGGAACCACCACCGCCATTCCTCCGGCGTGCAGAAGGCCTCGCACGTCAACTGCCAGTAAAGCAAATTCGCCTTCTCCTCCTCGTTCCGGTAGGACTCCACCACAATGTATTTCTCCTTCCCCACCCGCTCCACCTCCCGCAGGGCCTTGTCCAGATCGTAGCAATACAAATTGTGCAAGGTGGTGATGGACACCACCAGGTCAAAACTCTTGTCCGCGAACGGCAGGTGATTGGCGTGGCCGGTCTGCAAAAACGGCCGCACTTCCTCCTTCGCGTTCTCAATCGCGTACTTGGAAATATCCAGCCCCCGCACCTCGACCCCCGGCGCCGCCTGCGTAAAATCGTAAAGCAGAAATCCCTTGCCGCAGCCCACGTCCAGGATTTTGTCGCCGGGTTTGAGACCGTAATGTCTGGCCATGTTGTCGGCCACCACGCGCCAGCGTCCGTCGTAACGCATCCCGCCGTAGCCCGTTTTGCGGTCGCCGTCCCAATAATCCTTGTCGAACTGCTTGGCCAGCCGGGCGGCCTGCGCCTTGGGGAACTCGTTGACGCGCGCCAGGTAATCGCGCCTGGTTTTTTTGTGCAATGGCGAGATAAAATCAATTTCAGTCATGCCCCATTCTGCGCAGTTCAAATTCCTTTCGCAAGCCGGCGGCAGAAAAATGGCTCCCTGTGCCACTATAAGAAAAATCGCGCATTTCCCACCAGATTCCCGGTCCTCCAATCTGCCGGAAAAATCAAGAAGGCAGGGGAATGTCTGTCAGGGGAATGGAAGAACGCGTTTGACGGATGATTCCCCTGACCATCATTCCCCTGCCTTCACCCTGACCCGATTCCGCCGCATTCTCGCAGGGCCTGCGGCCAAAACGTTTTGGGCGCGTTGTTTGGGGTTGTTTGGGGGATTCCACCGCATTCTTGCCGGCCCACGGCCAAAACTCTCTTGCGCAACTCGTTTATGACAAACGGTTTAGGAAAACATCGTTTTTTTGATTTTTGCTGGACATATCTTTGCGAATGATATAAATTGAGTTGGAATAATACCTAGGAGCTCAAGAAATGCGTGCTACATCCTATGCGCAAGTTGACCTGAGTAACTCTCAGGTCGCCACCCTGGCCGGATCGGCATACGCGTCCCCCTCCCACAATCGCTTTGAAAGACAATAACTATGAATATGATCAAGACCCCAAATCACCTTTCGCCTCGTCTCCGCAAAGTTCCGGGCAGCGCCTTTACTTTGATCGAATTGCTGGTGGTCATCGCCATCATCGCCATCCTGGCCTCCCTGCTCTTGCCCACCCTGGCCAAGGCCAAGTCCACGGCCAATCGCGCCACGTGCAAGAGCAACGAGAAGCAACAACTCCTGGCCCTGGCCATGTACGCCGGCGAAAACAAGGACAAGCTTCCGGTCAGCGCCAGTGGCTATTGGGCGCATGACATGTCCGGCAACGTCTGCCAGGACATGACCGCCAATGGCGCCACTTACAAAATCTGGTACGATCCCGGCGACAAGGGCAATGGCGCCACGGATCTCCTCAAAGAATGGACCAATTGGAATTTCCTCGGTTATTCGCAAGTGGGCTATGCTCAAACTTTTCCCGGCACGGCTTCCTACGCCAAATTCGGAGTATGGGAATGTGAAACCAACCTGAACACCAAACTGAGCGCCTCTTCGGTATCTTACAACAACGGAACCATCAGCGTGCCAATTATCATCGCCACCCGTCCGCAGACGGCGTGTGAAATGCTTACGGGATCGCTCACCGCGGGGCCCCCCGCTGTCATAAACGTGAACTATCTGAATACCCTTTCGTGGAATGGGCTGATCGCGAACCAGTACCCTGCTAACACTTCCCACATGTCGGGTCCGATATATCCCGCGGGCGTCAACGTTGGAATGATAGACGGCCACGTGGAATGGCGCTCTTATAATTCCCCGTACATTCAGCCTCGGGCCGGCGATGGGAGTGCTCCCACTTACTTTTACTAGAGCGGATTAAAAAATGGTGTAGCCAAAATGAAGCTCCTCCCTCTCCTCCTCTGGAGGAGAGGGCCGGGGAGAGGAAGTCGTATAGTCGGCTTCCGTGCGGCTACAGTTTTCATGAAATTGCTCTGACTGCGTCTCGGTTTGGATAAGGCGCTTGCCATCCTCGTTGCCCGACAGGTATTAAGTCGGTTTCTTTGACCACAATACCCAACCTTCGGCGGGAAGTTTTTGCTCTGCCGGCGCTCCATTCTTGAAAGTGGCGCCCTTGCCTCCACCCAGCCAGGCCAGGCAAGGTGTGTGGAGAAGCAGGCGGCGGCAGAAGGATTGGTAGGGACGCCTCGCCGAGGCGTCCGTTCATGGAAAGGTGGCTGGAGAAGCAGGAGGTCGGAGAAGCGCTCAATTTGGGGTGGCCAGTGCGGCTTGCAGCGCCTTCCGCGCCTTCCGCAATTGCGCCGCCTTCCGCTCCTCCGCCGACGCCGCCCCTTTGGCGAAATCGCGCCGCGCCTTGTCGCCCGCCCCAAATTCATTCAGCATGATACAGCACCATTTGATCTCGAAGGCGGGCCACAGCAGGCGCGCCCGCCGCGCCAGGCCGCCGTCCAGCTTCAGGCCGTCAATCAGCCCGCCGACAAACCGCTCCCAACTCTGCCGCGGCGCCGGCGTTTGCGGCTGGCAAAAAAAATCGCAGATCAACTTGGCCGGATCGTCCCAGCCCGCGTACTCAAAATCAAGGAATCGCAGCCGGCCGTCCGGTCCGCCCAGCGCGTTGTGAAATCCAAAATCCGACGGCGACAGCATCCTTTCGCGCGGTTCCAGCGCCCGTTCCAAATCGCCGTAGTCGCGGCAAAGCCGGGCGCGCGCCTCCTGCCACGCCGGCTGCAAATGGGAGCGGACAAATTCCCCGGCCTCCCGGTCCATGGCGGTGGCATCGTCCATCCGTTCCAGCCGGGCGACGCGCCGGTCAATCAGCTCCACGTGTGCCGCGCCGGAAAAACAGGCCTCCGACGCGGGGAGCAAAACTTCCGTCGCGGCGGATTCTCTTGACTGGTTCAGTTCCAGAATGAATTCCAGCGCCTGACCAACCTCCGGCTCGCCGACCTCCCCGGCCCGCGGTTTTGGGCCGTCCACGAAACTGAGCAGCCCCAGCCGGCGCTCCTCGTCCCAACCCAGCGGTTCGGGCGTCCGGCGGATGCCGCGCGACCACAGATAATTGTAAAAAGCCCGTTCCGATCCAAAACGATCGCGCGGGTCGGCGGCATGGCGGAAATACTTCTTCAGCACGGCGTTGCGCCCCGCGTACCACACCCGGTAAACCCGGTTGTTGCCCCCGCCCTTCAGCGGCGTCACCGCCAGCGCCTTGCCCAAACCGCGCTCGCTCAAAAACTCCAACACCTCCGTGTCCTGCCCTTCCGGCGCCGCCGCCACGCCCATCCGCTCCCGCGCCTCCTGCCAGTTGCGCGCGCGGAAGAACCTTTTCTCAACTGGATAAAGATCGTTCGGATCAAACAAAACCCGTTCGATCTTGGGGAAGCCGGGTTCGCCCAGGACTTCCGGCAAATCGTCTATGAACGTCGTGCAGCCGCACTGGGCGATGCGTTCCATCTTGGCCTCCTTGGTCAATTCCAGAAACACCTCCGAGCGGGCCAGCCCGATCTTCCCGGGGTCGAAGAAACCCTGTTGTTCCAGCCATTGCAGCGCCGCCTGATGCAGATCATGGCGCTCGCCCAAAAAAGGATGCCGCGTTTTGTGGCTGATGATGCGCGTCGGAATCCCCACGCGGCGGCAGGCCAGGAAAAACTCCATCACCCCCGGATACGGCGCCGCTTCCGCCATCCGCGCGCCATACACATCGCCCTGCATTTCCGTCCACACCTCCTCCCGCCCGATGCGCCGCAGATGATTCCGCACCTCCGACTTGTTGACCGGCAAATCCGCCGGCGCCAGGCCGCGTTCCCGCGCTACGCGATGAAACAAGGCGTCGTAACAGACAATTGTATTGTCAAAGTCAACGCCGATCATGCTCTTCCCGCGGCCAAGGGCCTGCCCGGTTCTCCGGCTTTTCGCCACATGCAAACAGTTTGGGGCGGCCGCCCGGAAATGCCAGCCGGAAAATCTTGGCCAAAATTATTCAGGTCCCAACCGACCGGCCACCCGCCCTTCCCGCAATACCTCCTACCCTCGCCCGCGGGCGCGGGAGAGGGTGGCGAAGCCGGGCTTGTCGCGCCGTAGCGAAGCGAAGGCGGATGAGGGCGCGCAGGCTCGCGTTCTAAGATTCCCACTCCGCAATTGAGTCCGGCCTCGTCGGAGTTTTTTCCTACCGGGTTGGAATGTCGGCCCCTTTGCACAGCCCGATGCGCTGTCTTCTGTTC
>JBEKUQ010000242.1:0-6892 GCA_049514835.1 Verrucomicrobiota bacterium
CTCGCTGGCTTGTTCCGCCTTCTCGGCCAACTGCGCTGCTTCGCGCTGCTGCTTTTCTCCCGCCCGAGCCTGAACCGCCTTGTCCCTTTCAAGGCTGGCCTGATGCCAGCCAATACCGGCCAAACCCAAACCGGCGACCAACGCGATTAGCACCGCGGTCCCTGCAGCAA
Source organism: Verrucomicrobiota bacterium (assembly GCA_049514835.1). Classification (GTDB taxonomy): domain Bacteria; phylum Verrucomicrobiota; class Verrucomicrobiia; order Limisphaerales; family Palsa-1400; genus JBEKOF01. The sequence goes on from JBEKUQ010000242.1 coordinate 171, forward strand.
ACACAAGCTTGTTCCGACGAACCAGCTTCTGAAATCTGTAAAAATTGCCCGGCGGACTGGCCACCACCGCTTCGTTGTTCAAATGGCGCTGGATGTCCGCCGCCAAACCATTGGCCGTTTCGTAACGCCGGGTGCGGTCCTTTTCCAGCGCTTTCATCACGATCCAGTCTAGGTCGCCCCGCACCAAGTGAATCAGACCGGGCGGCTCTGCTTTCCGATGTTTGGCGACCGTCGTCAGATCCGCGCCCACCATCGTGCTCAAGCAGTTCGAGGGCCGGGCCGGCTCCTGCTCCCGAATCGTGCGGCGGATTTCATCCAAGCCGGCCTGGAGCAGCTTGCTCGTGTCAAAAGGCGTCTGGCCGGTCAGTAATTCGTAGAGCAACACGCCCAGGCTGTAAATGTCGCTGCGCGTGTCAATATCCAGCGCGCTCATCTCCGCCTGCTCCGGACTCATGTAAGCGGGCGTGCCGATGAATTGCTCGTATGCAGTGAAAAGTGTTTTGTCGGTCAATTTGCCTTCCGTCGCCTTGGCGATGCCAAAGTCAATCACCTTGGGCACCGGCACCCCGTCGTGCATCGTGACCAAAATGTTCGATGGCTTGATGTCCCGGTGAATGATGCCCTTTTGATGCGCGTGCTGAATGGCCCGGCAAACTTGAATGAACAGACCTAGCCGATCATGGGTGGAGAGATTGTTCTGGTCGCAATAATCCGTGATCTTGATGCCGCGCACCAATTCCATGACGAAAAACGGGCGGCCGGTTTCCGTCGCGCCGGCGTCCAATACCTTCGCAATGTTGGGGTGGTCCATCACCGCCAGCGCCTGCCGCTCCGCCTCGAAACGGGCAATGACGCTTCTGGTGTCCATGCCCAGCTTGATGATCTTGAGTGCGACACGGCGGCTGACGGGTTCCTCCTGCTCCGCCATATAGACCACCCCGCAACCCCCTTCGCCGATTTGTTGCAGCAGTTTGTAGCGGTCAATGCGGTCGCCCGCTTTCTCGGAGGGGATGCCGGGAAGCCGAATCGTGCCGCTTGCACCTGCCTCGGCCGCCTCGCCGGCCGCGGGCTGCGCCACCGGCTGCAGTTTATCAAAGAAATTGCCGGCCTCATCGTGAACCCGGAGCAGCGCTTCAACCTGCTGGCGCAAGTCCGTATTTCCTGCGCAAGCCTGATCCAGATAGGCGCCGCGTTGATCGGCGGGCAATTCCAGCGCTGCGGCAAACACCGCGACTTCGGGGTTCGGCGGTTCGTTCATGGCAATCTCATCATCCACACTGTAATACGAGAAATTGACTTCAAAAGGGCAAAGAACCCGTCGGCCCGGTGCATTTCACCCCAATCATTAGTGACTTTCAGGGGAGCGCGACCGTCCCGGTTGCACCCGTCGGCGTCTCGCCGACGGAATCTACCCGCCAAAACAGAGACCGCTGGAGGAGGGGAGGCGGGATTGAACACATTGGAATGGCCGCGAAAAGGCGCAAAAAGCCCAGCGCGGCCAGCCGCAACCAAAGGATTCTCACGGGAGCTCGCAGAGGCCGCCGAGAAGCAAATGCAGAATGCAAAACGCAAAATGCAGAATTCCCAATCCGTGAAATCCGTGAAATCCGTGGTCTAATTCCTTTCAGGATTTCCCCCTGGCGCAGCGCAAAACTCCGCAAAGAAAAAAGGGCCGATGGCTGAGCCACATCGCGCAAAGATCTGGTCTGAGCCCTTTTCCAGGAGGCCCGCATCACAATCCCATCAAGATTCAGATGCTTCCGCCCTGACCCCTTGCTGCCCCCTTCATGGGCAACCAGGAATATGACAATACCACGAACCGACCCGAATGGCGCTTAGTTAGTGCGTAAAACTTTGGTTCTCAATGCCTTGCGAAAGCACCGCCTTCAGTCCCGTCAAGCCCGCAACGGTAGGGCGAGACTCCGTCGAGCCGTGACTTTAGTCCCGTCAGGGACGACATCGTTGTAGAACCCAGACCAAAACAGGCCTTCAAGCTCCGGTAGGAGCGGCATCTTCTGCCTGCCGCTCAAACCGCGATTCGTAAGGCCTTGTAATCAAGTATCTTACAAGCCAGTTTTCTTATCTAAGCGCCATTCGTGTCCGTCCCGGCTATTGGAGAAAATGGCTCCCCCAGAAAAAACTCCCTTGCTGAATTTCCCAATCCGCCGCCATCTTCGGAGAGAAACTGAGAGGATGAACAGGATTGACACGATAAGGCTTCGGCCAGCCGCTATCGTTCTGTTCATTCCGAATCCTGTTCATCCGGTCCATCCTGTCAAAAACGTCTTCTTGGATGCGCCTTTGCCGCCCTGTGCTTTTTGCGCCTTTTCGCGGCCAAAGAATCCCCCATCCCTGTCCGGTTCCTTCTCCGCTGCCTCCGCCCCCTCCCGTTCAAAACACCTTGCCCTGTATCTGCGTTAATCTGCGTGCATCTGCGGGCAAAAACTCCTCCGTTTTTCGCAGCACCGACTTCATCTTTTTGACCCCATTTTTCTGACAGCCTCTTTCACCATTCCCCAAAGCCCATCCTTCTCCGCTGCCTCTGCGACCTCCCGTTCAAAACCCCTTGCCCTGTATCTGCGTGCATCTGTCCCGTTATCTGCGGGCCAAGCCCGGAAAGTGGTCGTCCCGTATCGTTGTCCATTCCGCACCCTGCTTCGCCGAGACGGAGCCGTTTGATTCCTCTTGAAAGCCTATCCGCCTTCGCCAAGGCTTCCGCCGTCGCCAGGCTTTGGCGAGACAAGACGGAGGACAGGCTGCCGCCAAACCTGCCAAAACTTGGCGCCCCCTTTGAAGCTCCCTTTCTTATGGGTGTGAGGCAGAATTGTTCGTGGCTCGCCCTCATCCTAACCTTCTCCCCCTGGGAGAAGGAACACCCGTCGGCGGTCATGGATTGACGGCTGGTCCTCCGGCCAATGCAGTCGCGGGTTTTCAGTGGGACGGCGGACGATTCTCCCTCTCCTTATCCCTCGCCCGTTCCGACGGGAGAGGGTGCCGCAGGCAGGTGAGGGCACAAGCTGGCCGGGGTGAGGTCGAGCCTTTCCACTGGCTCGGCTTTGCGCTCGCCTCCTCCTAACGTTTGCCTCCTGGCCTGGTTCGTGCCTTCAGGAGAGAGCCGGAGAAGGCGGCTGTGTATGCGAAGCCGATATACTAAATCCCCTGATTCTCCCTGTAAGACGGCTTTCAACGAAGAATTTTGTCTCGCACCCCGCCCGCCCGGCCTATTTCACGGCCGGTTCCGGCGCGGGCGGGACGGCGGGCTGGGGCGGCGGCTCGAGCACGGCATTGGTCTTGACTGTCGGCACCGTGTCCGCTCCGGCGAGTTCATCGGGCAGAATGGTGATGGCGATGCGGCGGTTCCTGGCCCGGCCCTCCGCGGTCGAGTTGTCCGCGATGGGGCGATATTCGCCGTAGCCGACGGCCCCCAGGCGGCGCGGGTCAACCCCCGCCTTTTCCGTGAGGAAATGCGCCGCCGCCAGGGCGCGCGCCGTGGAAAGCTCCCAGTTGCTGGCAAAACGGGTGCGAATCGGCACGTTGTCCGTGTGCCCGATGACGTGAATCTTCAATTCGGGATGTCCCGCCAAAATGGACGCCACCTTGCGCAGCACCGCTTCGCCGTCCGGTTTCAGGATGGCCTCGCCGGAATCAAACATCACCCGGTCGAGAATGGTCACGGTGAGCCTGCCTTGCAAATTCGAGATGGTGACATCCTTGGATTCCAGATCGGAGCGCATTTCTTCTTCCAGCCCTTTGGCTCTCTGGCTGGCCGTCTCCTTTTCCCTTTCCAAATCGGCCACCTGTTGTTGCAGCGTGGCGATCTGCCCTTTGGCCTTCTGGGTTTCCGCCTGCGCGCCCGTCAGGCCGGCCTTGGCTTGATCCAGCTTGGACCGCAGCGTATCCATCCCGCCGAGCTTCCCCAGGGCCGAGGCCCACAGCAGCAAGGCCGCGATCAGCAACACCGCCATCACCCCCGCCGCCATCCAGCCCCGCTGGACGCCCGCCGCGCCCCGCTCGCCCTGGGTCGCGTATTCCGTAAACGGCTTCTCCGCCCCAATCATTGGCGACTTTCTGGGGAGCGCGACCGTCCCGGTTGCACCCGTCGGCGTCTCGCCGACGGAATCTTCCTTCCCAACCGGATCACCTTTTGGGGGCAGCCGGGAGCCCGTCGCTAATGATTCGGGCTTATCCGCAAATGGCTTTTCGTCTCCGCTCATCGGCATCAATTTAATGAGGCGGGCAGCGCCGGCCCAGCCAGGAATAGCTCGGCCGCCTTTGCCTCACGCCCTTTTGCTGGCTCCCGGGCGCGATCTCTGAGCACTAACCACTAACCACTAACCACTAATTCCCATCGCACCCTCTGGCTGGCCCCAGGCCGCGACGGTTCGACCCATCCAACCTCAAATGAACTCGTTGATCAGATTCTCCAGAAACTCCTGCCGCCCGCTCTGGTTGCCGGACGCATCGCCCTTCTTCAGCATATAAGCCTCCAGTTCCTGCATGGTCGCCTTGCCGGATTCGATCTTCGCGCCCAGGCCGGAATCCCACGAGGCGTATCGTTCCTTGACGAACTGCGCCAGGCGGCCGTCCTTGCGGATGTCGGCGGCGATCTTCAGCCCGCGGGCGAAGGCGTCCATCCCGCCGATATGCGCGTAGAACAGGTCCATCGGCTCGAAACTTTCCCGGCGCACCTTGGCGTCGAAGTTCACCCCGCCGCTCTTTAATCCGCCGTACTTCAAAAGCGTCAGCATCACGTAGGTCGTCAAATATACACTCGTCGGAAACTGGTCCGTGTCCCAGCCCAGCAGCTCGTCGCCCGTGTTGGCGTCAATCGAGCCGAGCCGGCCCGCCGCCCCCGCCACCTCCAGCTCGTGTTGCATGGTGTGCCCCGGGCGTGATTGGTTTCCAAATTGAGCTTGAAGTGCGGCAGCAATTCGTGTTCGCGCAGAAAATTCAGGCACGCCGCCGCGTCGAAATCGTACTGATGCTTGGTCGGTTCCTTCGGCTTTGGCTCCAGGTAAAACTGTCCTTTGAAGCCAATTTCGTTCTTGTAATCCACCGCCAACTGCAACAACCGCGCCATGTGATCCAGTTCCCGCTTCAGGTCCGTGTTCAGCAGTGTCGAATAACCTTCGCGCCCGCCCCAGAACACGTAACCCTCGCCCTTTAATTCATGGGTGACCTCCAGCGCCTTCTTCACCTGCGCCGCCGCAAAGGCAAATGCCTCCGCGTTGGGGCTGGTCCCCGCCCCGCTCATGAAGCGCGGATGGGAAAACAGGTTCGCCGTGCCCCACAGCAGTTTGATCCCCGTGCGTTTCTGTTCCTCCTTGAGGACCGGCACCACCGCGTCCAGGTTGCGGTTGGTTTCCGCCAAATCGTTCCCTTCCGGCGCAATGTCCCGATCGTGAAACGCGAAATACGGCGCCCCCAGCTTCTCGATGAACTCCATCGCCACCCGAGCGCGCTTTTGCGCATTTGCCACCGAGTTCGACCCGTCGTCCCACGGCCGCAGCATCGTGCCCATGCCGAAAGGATCCGAGCCGGTGCCGCGAAAAGTGTGCCAATAGACGACCGAAAACCGGAGATGCTCGCGCATCGTCTTGCCTTCGACCAATTCCGTTGGATTGTAATGCTTGAAGGCCAGCGGGTTTATCGACTTCGGGCCTTCGTAACGGATGTTTTTAACCTCTTTGAATTCTTCGGTGTTTGTTTTCATATGTGCATATATGTGGGCGCGATGCTAGCATCGTTCATCCCGATGTCAATCCGCTTTCTCTCCTTACGGCTGGCATTGGATTTGCACCACGGGGGTTAATACTTTGAGTCCGGCCTGCCGCATCTGCGCGGGCAATGAAATGGCATCGCTCCGCAAATTCAAGGTGTTGTTTTCCAGCCGCAGCCCCGCGGTTGAAGTGACCAGGATGCCGGGCCTGGCGCAACCCTCCACCGTGTTGCCGGTGATCGTGATGTCGCGATGCGCTCCGGCCGGAGCGATCCTGCCATTGCCACCCTCCGCCTCCACGCAGATGGCCACGCCCCCGCAGTCCCGTATCCGGTTGCCGCTGATGAGGACGGCGCTGCTGCTGCCCGCCTCCAGCCACCAATACTCCGGCGTCACCAGAATGGCCGACATTTGGCAGCCTTCCAGATGGTTGCCGCTGACTTCTCCGTGGCTGGCCTTGATCAGAATGCCGCGCGAGCGGTTGAAACCGAAATCACAGCCCTTGACAGAAAAACCATTGCCCACCCGGTTGGCCGCGCAAATCAGGCTGCCCATCGGCAGGTCGGCCTCGCGGTCCAGCGTAATCGCGCAGGCGTCGCGCAATGACCGGCCGGATTTCAAATCGGCGTCCATATTCTGCCGTGACAAGAAGACGCGTTCTTGGTCGAGAATCGTCCCGGCAGCCTCGACCGCGACGACTTTGGCGTCCGGCAATCGTTGGCCGTTGTAGAGCACCAGTTCCACGGGATCGCCGGGCCGGATGTTCATGGCGCCCTTGGCCAGCACGCGCAATTTCGCCCCCTCAGAATGGGTGATTAGATGGTAGTCGCCGTGAATGTTGATGCAATCGTCCCCCATGAATTTGGCCGCGCACTCCAGGAAAGCCGGACCCTTGATGGCGCCGTTGCTGTGGAAGGCGTCGGCGTCCAGCGAGCGCAAACGCGGGTCGGCGCGCTTGGCAATATCTTCCGCCGGCGCCCGGCGGCCAATCCGGCACCGATCA
>JBEKUQ010000243.1:0-5055 GCA_049514835.1 Verrucomicrobiota bacterium
GCCGGAAACCATCCATGTTGGCGGGCATGAAAATAAAGAGCGAGGATGGCGCCTCCCGCCGCCGCCGCCGCCGCCGCCGCTCCCCAGCTCAGGCGGACTTCCGCGCCCAACCCGGCGCGCCTGAGCCAGATGAGGTACCCTGTGATCAGCGGCATGAGCGGCATGTAGGAGTAAAACTCGCTGTCCATGGTGAATCCCATCCAATCCCGCAACGGAACGATGAAACAAAGCACCAGAACGGTCGTCACTGCCACCGACACCGCGAGCTTTCTCCACCCTGGCGCGTCTCCCGCCACAACCAGATGGCTGGAATCTTGCATTGCTTGGCTCCTTTTCAATAATCTGACATCCGCTCAATTCCCGTGCGTGGCCCATCGAAATCAAATCCGCTAATATCGCCAGCCTATTTCAATTCCGACCTGCTTGCTGGTGAGGGCAAAACCGGGCAAGCCGGAAGTCATGTCGTTGTAAGAGTAGAAAATGGAAATGGTGCCGCGCTGCCGAAAGGTGCTGCCCAAACTCACCCGGACGAAACGGGAATAGTCCGTGCGATTTTGTTGAACGGTGGTCATGATCAGGGGCGGAGGGGGCAATACTTGGTGGTTGTCGGGGTTGAATGCCTCCACGGTGGCAAACCCGACAAATGGCGTGCTGGAATAGCCGCCGCTCACTTCCATATTGAAGTTTTGAAGAAACCGCTGCCGCAAGGTGGCGGCGACACTGGTGCTGACCATGACCTCATCCTCATAAAGGGAAGGGGTGACGACGCGGCTGGCACTGAGCGAGGCGGCCGTCTGTTCCCAAGGCCGGTAGGTGATGGCGCCGTTAAAGACGGGATTGATCATTTGGGAACCCAGCAATTGTCTGACTTCCAGCCCCGCGGTCGCGGTCATGCTCAGCTTGTCCCTCGGCTGCCAATTCAAGGTGCCCTGCAGTTGTTCAAAAGTCATGTCCGATCCTGGCGCGACGGCGTCATAGCCAAGTGATCCTTGGAGGCCGATGCCGAAACCGGACCACAACTGGTAGGTCAGGGCGGGGTTCGCCGTCCATTGCCAAACTTCCTGGCTGAGGCTTCCATAGGTAGAAGACATGAGGCTTTGATCCACGCCCAGTTGGGCGGAAAGTTGGCTGCCCAATTGCCGGCTGGCCTGGAGCGTCGTCAGGTAACTCGCCTGCTCCCCCAGCGCTTCGGTCTCGACAATCGGGGAGAAACTGGAGGCGTAGGTTTGCGATAAAGCAAAGCCCCAGTCTTGATAAGTTGTTTTGCCGGACAAGGCCACCAGTTCATCGGTGGAATCCGGGAAATGTTTGTCGGAATAAAAACGCATGGTCGGGGTATAATCGAGCGACCAATGGTTGCCCATATCGAGCAGCAGGCCGGGCGAGATCTCCTGAATGACCGTCTTATAATGATTGGTCGGGCCGGCCGGAATACCGTCGCCGTAAAGGAAGCGATAGAGCAAATGCGGATGGAAGTCGAGGGGACCCCATTGAAAAACGCCGGGGCTTGGCGCGGGGGCGCCCGCGGGCGGCGGAATGCCCACGTTGACATTGGTGTTGAGCGAGTACGAGGCGGCCGGTCTTTCGTAGATTTGAGAGGGCGGGGTCAGTACGCCTTGCGACCACGCGCCGGTCATGTACCCCAGAAAACCGAGGAGCCACAGAGCGGGGCAAAGCCGAAGGGCTCCCCGCCGGTGATGGGCCGGGCCGGGTATTCGCCTCTGAGTAATTTTATTTGCGTTGTCCAAGGACAGGCCGGTTTTGGTTTCGCAATCTGGGTGGAGCATAGCGCGATCCGACCAGAGATGTAAAGCTCGCTTTAGCCTGACTTCTTCTTTACCTGTTTCACCCACTCCTGGTGGTCCAGGTACCATTGGATCGTTTCGCGGATACCGCTCTCGAAGGTGTGCGCCGGCTTCCAGCCCAGTTCCTTTTCAATCTTGCCGGCGTCAATGGCGTAACGGCGGTCGTGCCCTGGACGGTCTTTGACAAATTGAATGAGCCGGCGGGAATGGCCGCCGAGGTGGGGGGCCATTGAGTCCATAAGGTCGCAGATCAATTCCACGATGCGGATATTCGACCATTCATTGTGGCCGCCAATGTTGTAAGTTTCGGCCAGGCGGCCGCGGGTCAGCACCAGCCAGAGCGCCTCGGCATGATCGCGCACATAAAGCCAGTCCCGCACATTCAGACCGTCGCCATAAACCGGAATGGGGCGGCGCTGGCAGACGGCCAGGATGATCACCGGGATCAGTTTTTCCGGGAACTGGCAGGGGCCGTAATTGTTGGAGCAATTGGTCGTAACCACCGGCAGGCCATAGGTGTGATGATAGGCGCGCACGAGCAGATCGCTGGAGGCCTTGCTCGCCGAGTAAGGCGAGTTGGGCGCGTAGGGCGTGGTCTCAGTAAAGTAACCGGTGGGGCCGAGACTCCCATAGACTTCATCGGTGGAAACATGGTGGAAGCGGCATTCGGAGGGTACATTGCGGACGCCGGATTGCCTGCCCGCCGCAGCCTCGGCGGAGGAGGGCGGATGGAACCAGACGGCGCGGCAGGCCTCCAGGAGGTTGAAGATGCCATTGACATTGGTCTGAATAAAGTCGCCCGGGCCGGTGATGGAGCGGTCCACATGGGATTCGGCGGCGAGATGCAGGACATGGGTGATCTCATGCTCGGCAACGACGGCCACGACGGCGGCTTTGTCGCGAAGGTCGGTCTTTTCAAACGCGTATTTGGGATGGCGGGCGACGCCCTCCAGATTTTCCAGATGGCCCGCGTAGGTCAGGCAATCCAGGTTGACGAGACGCCGGACTTCCGGTTTGTCAATAATGTGATGGATCAGGTTTGATCCGATGAAGCCGGCACCGCCGGTGACGAGCAAGTTCATGGAAGGTGAAAACGCAAGAGTGCGATAAATGTGTGGTAATTGGGGTTTAACCGACCGACGGGGTCCAGTTTTGCAGGGCGTCCTGAAGGGCCTGTTCGACGGGGCGGAGTTGGACGCCGGCGGCCAGGAGTTTGGACACGTCCAGCACGCAGTTGGAACGGGGTGTTTTGGCGGCGAGCTTGTAAAACTCCTCGTCGCCGGCCCAGAACTCGAAGCGGCGGGCGGGCTTGAGGATGCGCTGGATCAGGGCGACGACCTGGCGGGTGGACACAAAGCCGGGATTGGTCACGTTGTAGATTCCGAAAGGGGCGCGCCGCCGCCAGAGGTCCAGGCAGGCGGCGACGAAATCCCCGCGATGGGAGAGGGAATTGATGTTGTCATAGACTTTGGCGTAATTCTGCACCTTGCTCAGGTAATTGCGTTGATGGTCACATTGATCGAAGGGGATGCGCAAGCGCCAAATATAGTGGCGGCCAGCGGCGCCGAGGGCCTCCTCGCCCAGCGCCTTGGTCCCGCTGTAAAAGCTGCATGGGGGGCGGCGAAAGGTGAAATTCGGCTCGTCATTTTCGGTGAAGCCGGCAATGGCGCCGGGAGTCCGCTCGAACACGGACTGGCATTGGGGCGTGGTCAGGTCCTTTTCCACGCGGCCGGCGATTTTGGCGCCGGCATAAATGCAGCCGGAGGAGACGTGGCCGAAGGGAACGCCCTGCGCGGCGCAGGCGTGGGCGATCATGGCGGGAAAGAGCGCGTTTCCCAAGAGGGTGTCGGCCTGGTTGATTTCGCAGGCGTCCACATTGGGTTTGCCGGTGTAACCGGCGGCGTTGATGAGGAACTCCGGCTGGAGGCGGCGCAGCAAATCGGTCAGGACCTCAAAACGGGTGTAATCGGCCTGAGCGCGAGTCGGGGCTTCAAAAGGGATGGAGCGAGCGGCGAGTTCGCGGGCGAAAGCCTGGCCGATGTAACCGGTTCCTCCCAATAGGAGGATTTTGTTCAAGGTTGTCCTTCCTGCTCAGGAGGAACGGTGACGGGCGCGGTCCCCTGCCCTGCCCCATGGCGTGGCGATACGTCTGAGTTGCTCATTTTCGCGGGGACTTTACCACGGATTTCACGGATCACACGGAAAAAACGCTCGCTCTCCAATGCTTCAACAAGAAAGGGATGTGAACAAGGAGAAAACGGAGCGAACAGAGGGGAAATCCAAAATGCAGAATGTAGAATCAAACTCTGTTGTCTCTGTTTGCTCGTGTTCAAAGGACCGGGGGATGGCAAAATCATGGCGGGCAAAATCATAAGAGGGGCAGAGTGAAGGCGGAGGCATTGGCCGCAAAAGAACGTAAAGCTCGCAAAAGGGAAAGACGCGGATGGGGGTGGCGTTCGTGGGGTGGTATTGACAGAGTCATGGCGGGACAGAAGCATATTCCAGACGGACAACATGACGATCTCATAACCTCATTAACTGACCCATTTATGATTTTGAAATGCGATGTAAACAGTGGCAGTGCAATTAGTTACACCTTTGACAGGGTCAAACTATAGTTTGACCCCTTAGATGACCCCTTAGACGAGGTTTCAGTTTTGTGGTTGACGAATGCCCCTCACCCTGACCCTCTCCCAAAGGAAGAGGGAACAGCGAGTGATGTGGTCGGTTGGAGGGCGGTGGCACGGCATAGGCAGTCGAGGGTTTTTTCGGGGTTTCAGTTCTGTGGTTGACGAATGCCCCTCACCCTGACCCTCTCCCAAAGGAAGAGGGAACAGCGAGTGATGTGGTCGGTTGGAGGGCGGTGGCACGGCATAGGCAGTCAAGGGTTTTTTCGGGGTTTCAGTTCTGTGGTTGACGAATGCCCCTCACCTTGTCTGAGCATAGGTTCATGCTCGTCGCAGTGTAATATCGCCTTCGCCGCGGTCGTCGTCGCCGGACTCCTCAATTCCTTGGACTTTCCACGAGCAGATTTTCTTGGAGGCGGCGGCCTGGATCATTGTCTCCAGAGAATATTCCCAAGCGGCGAAGATCAGGGTGGCCTGGCCGTCTCCTCGCGTCCGGAGGAGTTGGGGGATGATGGTCCGCCTGTTTTCTCGGAGCGCGTGTTGAAGAGTATTGGCTTCGTCCACGATGGTTCGGGCGTCATCCACACCCGAGGAATTGGTCAGGCGGGAGAACCAGCTTCGTG
>JBEKUQ010000244.1:0-5037 GCA_049514835.1 Verrucomicrobiota bacterium
CCCAGAGCAGCCCCGTGTTGAACGCCCACAGCCCGCGCCGCAACACTCCCGCCGAAAAAAACTGATCCAACGCTGCGCGCGCCGGAAGCTCAGGCCCGGCCGGCGCCGCCCAGATTCTCCAGCCCAGCCACACCCATAGCCCCGGAAAAATCGCGCAGTACCCGCTCAACAACAGCCACGCGAAGGCCGGGCCGATGGGAATGCCGTGAAAGGTGTCCGGTATCGCCAGCAGCCAGTACAGCGAACTCAAATAATGCGCCAGCCCGCCCGCGAACCCCAGCCGGAAGGCCCGCCCTCCGCCACAGCCCAGCCCGCTGAACATAATCAATCCCGGCCCAACCCACGCCGCTCCCGCCAGCCCAACGTCGGGAAAAGCCGCGCTCAACAACAGCCCGCCCCCGCCCGCCAGCAGAAGGCGGACCGCTGAAACGCGGTTGACCGAAAACTTTTTCAGGCCGAAATACTGCGCGAACGCCGGCCAACTTCAAAGTAGGAAACAGCAGGTCTCGCACCCTTCGGGCGCTTTTCACGTTTTTGGGTGATCATTTCCAATTCCTTAATCTTAATCTTAATCCTAATCTTAATCTTACTCTTTAGACGCAGGATAGGATTAAGATTAAGAGGGAAACCCCAAAAATGTGAAATGCTCCGGCCCCCATCCCAATGATGGATTTTCTTTTTTGCTTGCCAAGAAGAGCTGAAAGTAAGAAATTCTTACCATGACCAGCACAGTGACCAGTAAAGGCCAGACGGTGGTGCCCAAGGCGCTGCGAGAGCGATTCAATATCAGGCCCGGCGCGACATTGGACTGGCAGGAAGACGGACCCTCCTTGCGTGTGATCAAGCTGGAATCCCGCCGGGCAGGAAGCTTTCTGGAAGGATTGCGCCGATTGGGCCGCGTGCCGGCCGCGCCGCGCGACAAACGTCCGGTCAAACCGCTTGAGGGACGATGAGATACCTCTTGGACACAAATGTGGTCAGCGAAGTGTCGAAGAAGCGCCCCTCCGGGAAGGTGCTCAATTTCCTGCAGGCCAACGAGACCCAATGCGTGGTCCCGGCCATCGTGGTGGCGGAACGCTATCACGGCGCCCGCATCGCGCCTCCGGACCAAAGGGCCGCCCACTTGCAGGCGGTGCAGGATTTCCGGAATGAATTTGCCGATCGGATTCTGCCATTCGATGCCGAGGCCGCGGAAACTTGGGGCGGCTATGTGAGTCGTTCCACGCTCAGAAACCGGCCCCGTTCCTACCCGGATACGCAGATCGCCGCGATTGCGCTCACTCATCACCTGGTCGTTGTCACGCGCAACACCCAAGACTTCCCAGGGGTGGATACGCTCAATCCCTTCGAGGATTGAGCTCTGCGCTTGCCCCTTTTTGCGCGGGCGGCCTCTGCAGGAGGTTGGTTATCGCGCTCCTGATTCTTTCCTTCGCCAAACGGGCCCCCGCCAGACTCAGGTGATGGTCATCAAAGTAAAGCACGACATTGCCTTCCCTGATCTTTACCATGCCGCCGTTGGTTAAATACAGATCGGCGGTCTCCACCGTCTGGGCGAAGTCGAAACCTTGCAAAAGCGCGCGCCAGGTTGATGCGGCCGCCTGCTGATCGGACAACGCCCGCGGCTTGATGGTCGTTGCGGATGTCGTAGCACAAAATTGCGGCGCATTCACGCCTTCCAGCGCCAATTCGACTGCATCCCCAATGAAAAGCACCTCGGATCGAGCGGCGGCATTGCCGGACCGGTTCATATTGGCAACGGCCTCCAGGAATCTGGCGCATTCGTAACCCATGGGGAACGTGCGCCAATGGCCGCCAATAATAATCAGGCGCGGATGACGATCCCGGATCAGGCTCATCCGGTTGGATTCAAAGATCATCCACTCTTCGCGCGAAAACCCTTCCACGGCGTGCCGCCTGGGGGGAATGGAAGGCAATGGTTCAACCGCCCCGGCCGCATAAAACAACACAGTATAGCGGCATTCCTGGCCAATCTCATCAATCACCGGCGCCCACATCAGCGCATGAGAATCGCCCAGCAGGAGTATGTCCACATTGCTGCTTCCGTGCTGCTTGAGGATTCCGCCTTCGGACCAGGCATTCCTGTATTTGACATCACGCGCCGGCATCGTGATGCCTTCCATCAGGCCCTGCCGCGGGCCGGGGGGTGGGGGCCGGTCCGGGACAACGGAAAAGGTGTCGCCCAGCCACACCGTGGGGGCAAATTTGGCTGTATTGTAACTGGTCTTCGTGAAGGCAAGACACAAGCACAGCGCGGCAACCGCGCCCGCCGCCGGGACGACCATTGGCAGGGGATTGCGAAGACGCCGCCCCGGCCGCTCCACCGCGTAATACGCGGCCGCGGCCAAAACGGGTATCAACGCCAGGCTGGTCCAGGCGGGGATGCCTTCCCAGCGGACCCGGGCCGCATTCGTCAAGACGATCACCGGCCAATGCCACAGATAGAGGGAGTAAGAAATCTTGCCGATAAAACGGATGGCGGGATAAGAGAGCACCGAGGCAACCAGACCGCCGCCGCCTCCCGCAAACTGAATGACCAACATCGAGCCGAGCACCGGCAGCAACGCCTTATAGCCCGGGAAGCCGTCCGCATGGAGCGCAAAACAGGATGCGGCTATGAGCCCCACGCCGAGCATGGCCAGAGAGCGGTGGAAGGCGGCAGAACCTCCCATGCTCCCGCCCGCGCCGCCTTTCGGTTCCAGAGACCGCGCCTGGCCCACCGCGGCCAAAAAGCAGCCGCCGGCCAGCTCCCACGCCCTGGTGGTCAAGGAGTAGAAGGCCACCGACGGCAGCCGGCTCGTGTAATAAATGGAGAACGCCAGGCTCAACAGGAAGATCCCTCCCAGGGAAAGGGCGAGCTTCTTTGGAAACCATCGGAGATGCAGCAGGATAAACAGAGGATAGATGAGGTAAAACTGTTCCTCGAGCGAAAGCGACCAGGCATGCAAAAGCGGAAGCTTCCCGGCCGCTGGCGCCCAGTAATTGCCGGCCAGATGCCACATCATCGTGTTGGCCGAGAGCAGAAGCGTCGAAAGGCCCTGCCAACCCAAGGACGCACGGCTTCCGCCTAATAGAATGAAATTACCGGCGACCAAAACTGCCACCAGCATGAGGAGCAATCCGGGCAATATCCGGCGAACCCGGCGCAGCCAGAAGTTCTTCAAAGTGAAGGCCTTGACGGAATGCTCCTTGAGTATGATCGCCGTGATCAAGTAACCGGAGATCACAAAAAAAACATCTACTCCGACCGAGCCTCCCGGCAGCCAGGTTGCCCCCAAATGGAATGCGATCACCGGCAGTATGGCCAAGGCCCTCAGCCCATCAATCTCAGGCCGGTAAACAATCGCGCCAGTATCAGTTCTCACTTTCCAACCGCCAAGAAGGCGGAGTTCCATCGGCGCGTGGCGCCGGCACTGCGGGTCCGTGCAAAAACAACTTCCGATTTACCGGCGGCCTTTGGAACAAGGCCATCGCCGAAGATTGAGAATTGGTCATTGAAAATTTGTCATGGGCAATCGAAAACCCCTCCTCCAATGGCAAATGACAAATTTTCAATTTTCAATATTCAATTGCCTTCAAAGTTGCGCGTCCTGGGCGCCACTTCGATCTTGTTTGAAGTGCGCCTGATTATCGGAACTTGCTTTTGCACCGCTCCTACGGGCGGAGGGAGTTGGCGAATCTTTCGATGCGGTCCAATCCCTTCTCCAGGTTCTCCATGCTCGTCGCGTAGCTGATCCGCACGTAGTCGTCCGCCCCAAACGCCACCCCCGGCACCACCGCCACTTTTTCCTGCTCCAACAGCTTCGCGCAGAAATCCATGGACTTCAGCCCCAGCCCGGATATGTTCGGAAAAAGATAAAACGCCCCCTTGGCGTTCACGCACGAAACCCGCGGAATGCTGTTCAGCTTCTTCCAGGCATAGGCCCGCCGCCGCGCAAACTCCGCCAGCCAGACCGGCAGATGGTCCTGCGGTCCGTTCAACGCCGCCACCGCCCCCTTCTGCGCGAACGAGGTCGGATTGCTCGTGCTGTGGCTCTGGATCGCGTCAATCGCCTTGGCGATCGGTTCCGGCGCCGCCGTCATCCCGATCCGCCAGCCCGTCATCGCATAGGCCTTGGCCAGACCATGCACCAGGATGGTGTGCTCATAATGCCGCGGCGAAAAACCCGCCACGCTCACGTGTTCCGCCCCGTCATACACCAGCTTCTCGTAGATCTCGTCGCTCATGATCAGCACGTCGTTCTCCACGCACACGTCCCCCAGTTCCCGGATTTCCTCCCGGGTGTAAAGCGAGCCCGTCGGGTTGCTCGGCGAATTCAGGATGAACAGCCGCGTCTTCGGCGTCAGCGCCCGCCGCAATTGCGTCGGCGTGATCTTGAACTCCGTTTCGTCCGAGGTCTCGATGATGACCGGCGTTCCCTGCGCCAGCCGCACCATCTCCGGATAACTCAGCCAGTAGGGCGCGGGGATGATCACTTCGTCCCCAGGATTGCACAGCGCCAGGATCGTGTTGCAGCACGAATGCTTGCCCCCGCACGATATGATGATTTGCGACGGCTTATACTCCAGCCCGTTGTCCCGCTTGAATTTGTCCGCCGCCGCCTGCCGCAGTTCCGGGATGCCGCTGCTCGGCGTATATTTGGTGAAACCCTCGTTCAGCGCCTTGATCGCCGCCTCCGTGATGTGCCGCGGCGTGGCGAAGTCCGGCTCGCCCGCTCCGAATCCCACCACGTCCAACCCCTCCGCCTTCATTTGTTTGGCCTTCGCGTCCACCGCCAGCGTGATCGAGGGAGTCAGCGACGCGGCCCGAATCGAGATTTTATAATTCATAAAAACCGTCAAGGGATAACACCGCCGCGTCCAACCGCAAGCCTGAAGTGCGGCAGACGTGTGGCGGGGGTGCATTTCACATTTTTGGGTTCCCCTCTTAATCTTAATCCTAATCTTAATCTTAATCCGATCCTTTGAAGAGTAAGATTAAGATTAGGATTAAGATTAAGAAATCGGAAATGATCACCC
>JBEKUQ010000245.1:0-5025 GCA_049514835.1 Verrucomicrobiota bacterium
AGGTCCTTCCAGCGCGGGTCTTCGGGATGCCAGTTGCTGCGCTGGGCGTCGGAAGCGATCCAGATTTCGGCGGAGCCGGCGTGGTTTTCGAGGAGCCAGTTGAAGGCGGCGCGGAGCATGGCGGGAAGATCGGCGGCGGTGTCGGACGGGGCGGTGGCGGGCAGGCGCATGAGATTGGTGGCGCGGCCGGCTTCGGCGGGAAGGAGGGAGGCGCTGTCAATCAGGACCAGGTGGCTGCTTTCCTCAAATTGGCCCGCGGCCTGGGAGAGGAGGCGGATGGCCTGCTCGCGCTTGCTCAGGGCGGCGTTTTTGATTTCCATGCTGGCGGAGCGGTCCAGGAGAATGACAATGGCGTCGGGGGCGGAGGAGACGGCCCAGCCCATCCAGCCGCCGGCGAGGGGCCGGGCGAGGGTGAGGCAAAGGGCGGCGACCATGCCCATGCGGAACAGGAGGATGAGAAGCTGGCGCAATTTGGTGTTGCTGATGGAACTGCGGGTGGCGGCGACGAGGAAGCGCATGGCGGCCCAGGGATGGGAGCGATGGCGCAGGCGGTTGAGGAAATGGATGATGACCGGCAACAGGACCAGGGGCAAACCCCAGAGCAGAATGGGCTGAAGGAATTGCATGGCCGGGGTCAGCCGCCCGCCGCCAGGCGGGCGCGCGCCAGCAGGAAATCGGCCAGCGCCTTTTCGTAGGGTTGATCGGTCAGGATCTGGCGGTAATCGGCGGCAAATTCATGGCAGCCCTCGCGCAGGGCATCGAGGAAGAGCCAGATTTGGCGGAGGTATTCGTCGCGCACGACGGCGGGTTCGGTGACGAGGTGGAAGGAGCTTTCCATGTCAACAAAACGAGTGGGGCGGTCAAATTTAAAATCCAGTTCGGCCCGATCGAGCAATTGGAACAGGGCGAGGTCGTGTTTTTGAAAGCGGAGATGCTGGAAGCAATCCAGGAGGGGTTCGAGGTCGCAAAAGAAATCGGAAAAGACGAGGACGAGGGCGCGGCGTTTGACTTTTTCCGCCAGGTCGTGGAGGGCGGGCAGCAGGCCGGTCAGGCCGCGCGGGGCGGCTTTTTGCATGGTGTCGAGGATCAGTTTGAGATGGGCGGGGTTGCGGCGGGCGGGGATTTCGAAGAGGGTTTTTTCGGCGGCGCAGAACAGGCCGACGGCGTCGCCCTGGTGCGCGGCGAGGTAGCCGAGGGTGGCGGCCATGCGCTTGGCGTAATCGAGCTTGGTGGCGCCGGCGTGGCCGAACTTCATGGAGCCGCTGCAATCCAGGACGAGATAGCAGCGCAAATTGGTTTCGGCCTCGAATTCCTTCATGAAGAAGCGGTCGGTGCGGGCGAAGACGCGCCAATCGAGGCGGCGGATGTCGTCGCCGGGAACGTAGTTGCGGTATTCGGCGAACTCGACGCTGGAGCCGCGGTGGGGGCTTTTGTGCTGGCCGGAGACGGAGCCTTCCATGGCCTGCCGGGCGAGCAAGGGCAGGTGCATGAGGCGGGAGAGCACCTTGGGATCCAGAAATGAGTTGTCTTCAGCCACGGCTCTTCTCTCCGCGAATCTCCTCCAGCAGGCGGGTGATGATGGCCGGGCTGGCGACGCCTTCGGATTGGGCCTGGAAATTGGTGAGGATGCGATGGGTCAGCACGGGGGCGGCAACGGCTTCCAGGTCCTCCATCCGCACCAGGTAACTGCCGTGCAGGACGGCCCGGGCCTTGGAGCCGCGGATGAGATATTGCACGGCGCGCGGGCCGGCGCCCCAACTGACCCATTTCTGGATCCATTCCGGGGCCTGGCCGGAGAGGGGACGGGAACGGCGGACCAATTCGACGGCCAGATTATAAATGTGATCGGGCACGGGCATGCGCTGGACAACTTCCTGGTAACGGGTGATCTGCGCGCCGGAAAGCAAAGGCGACAAGTTGGGCGGAGCGGCGCCGGTGGTTTCGCGGGCGATCCGCCTTTCCTCGGCCTCGCTCGGATAATCCACATGAATGAAAAACATGAAGCGATCCAGTTGGGCTTCGGGCAGCGGATAAGTGCCTTCCTGTTCAATCGGGTTTTGCGTGGCGAGAACGAAGAAGGGAGCGGGGAGCTGGAAAAAACGCCCCGCGACGGTGACGCGATGTTCCTGCATGGCTTCGAGCAGGGCGGACTGGGTTTTGGGGGGCGTGCGGTTGATTTCATCGGCGAGGATGATGTTGGCGAAAAGCGGCCCCTTGACGAAGACGAAGGCGCGGCGGCCAGGCTGGTCGGTTTCCTGAAGGATATCGGTGCCGGTGATGTCGGAGGGCATGAGGTCGGGGGTGAACTGGATGCGGTTGAATTGCAGGGACATGACCTGGGCCAGCAAATTGACCATGGTGGTTTTGGCCAGGCCGGGCACGCCCATGAGCAGGCCGTGGCCGCGCGCCAGAACGCAGATGAGCAACTGTTCGAGCACGGTGTCCTGGCCGATGATGACCCGGGCCAATTCGAGGCGGACTTTGCCATAGGACTCGCGCAGTTCGGTGATGGCGCCGACGTCGTCCTGCGACAAGGGCGTGGCGGCCGGCGGTGGGGAGTCCACCCTCTTTGAATCAATCATAAATATCCTTCAGTGAATGCCACTGCAATCTAGCAGGCGGCAGGCAAAGTTCAATGTTTAAGGATGGAATGGGGTGGGCGGGGTGTATTTCACTTTTTTGGGTTCCCCTCTTAATCTAAATCGCAATCCTAATCTCTGTCGCCTCGGCCCGAAATGGTCTGAGATTAAGATTAGGATTAGGATTAAGATTAAGAAAAGCCAACCCAAGAAAATGAAATGCACCCGGCGGGCGCAAATCAGCTCTTGTACGCTCTCCAACGGCAATTCATGTCTTCCCTCGGAGGGAGCGCGGCTGTTTCCGCAGGACCAGCCGCAGCCGGTTCGGCTGCAAACGGAGGACTCGAGTTACGCCACGTTGGTTGACCCGCCGGACCTGCTGCGGCTGGGCTCCGCCACAGCCGCGCTCCGAGCGGGCAGCGTCAAGAAGCGCCCATTGGGCACGACTACGGCCTGGGTTTAATGGGTGAAACCGGCGGCGGCCGGCTTTGCGCCGGTCATTCCATGCGGAATGAATTGAGGAAGCGCCTGACGAGCGGATCGTCGCGGGAATCGGATGACGCGGTGGCGACGGCCCGGTAAAGGGCATTGGGCGCAATGGCCAGCCGCACGACACACCGGGTTTTGCCCTCGTTCATGTCTAAAACGACGCGATAAATCGGAATGTCGCCCGGTCCATCGGGCTCGCAGGACAGGAGCGTGCCCATTTGGGCAAAGGCGGTCTTCAAGGCCTCAAGGCGCTGCTCAACCGTCAAATCGGCGCCCGACGGCGGAATCTCGCTGTAGCTCAACTGCAGGTTGATGTCCCGTTGCGGAACATTGAAGCCCAAGGTGACGCGCTTGACGGAAACTTCGGAGCCCGGGTTCATGCGTCTGCCCGGAGCTTCCGGAGCCGAATTCATCCGTCTGCGGGAGCCTCCCGGCCCCGGATTCATGCCCCTGAGTGGACCACCCAAAGCCGGATTCAATCGTTTGACTGGGACTCCGGGAACTACATTGGTGACCGTTCCGGAGGGGGTCACCTGGGCTGAATCAATCGCCGTCCCGGCGGTGGGGGCACCGGGGAATTCCGCCGAGGCCCGATGATCTTCGGTGAAGGCGCGCTGCCACTGATACGACGGGTGCGCGTCAACCACGAACTGGACCAGTCCTAAAAGAATTATAATGGGCGCCAGAACGGGCAGAGCGCGCACCGGGAAATTGGGACTC
Organism: Verrucomicrobiota bacterium; assembly: GCA_049514835.1. Taxonomy (GTDB): domain Bacteria; phylum Verrucomicrobiota; class Verrucomicrobiia; order Limisphaerales; family Palsa-1400; genus JBEKOF01. Next base: position 3,789 of record JBEKUQ010000245.1, read on the forward strand.
GCCCGAAGGCGCTCACGCCGGCCCCAGGCATAAAAGGTGGCCCAAAGTCCGCAGATCGTGATGAGGAGGGCCTCACCATGCTGGATGAGAAACGCACGCATAATTCTTTCTCCAAGGGGTCTTGGTTCTAAATTAGAAAGCATTATAAGGCTTGGGGGAAACCGAACGCAAATGAGAAGTACATCCATCATGAAGGGAACACAGGAATGGGGTGGCTTCCTTTGAATTCCAGGTGACCCTGAACTGATGCCGGCAGAGACTTCCGAACGCAGCTAGAGACCCGCGAGCCAGGTCATCCTGGGCGCGGACCCGCAACTGGCTCTTTATGGGGACATCGTGCTCCGGTTTCACCCTTCATCAATTCTTCGAGGTCGCGCAATCCGCTATATAAAATTAGGCGGCGGCGAAGGCGGTGAAGGCGGCGTTGGGGGGAGCGCGGAATTCTTTTTCGGCGCCGCGCCAGTCGAAGCTGATGGAGGCGGCGTGCAAGGCGTGATTGGGCAGCATCAGCTCCTCGCGCTGCCGCGCGGTCAAGCGGTCCTGCACAAACGCCAGATACAAATCCTCGTTGCCGCCATAGAGTTTGTCGCCGACGATGGGATGGCCGATGGCGGCCAGGTGAATGCGGATTTGATGTTTGCGCCCCGTGAGCGGACGAAGGCGAAGCCAGGAGAAATCCCGCCCGCCGCGCCGGAAACGGCGCTCGACAGAATAGTCCGTGCGCGCCGCCGCGCCGTCGGGGCGGACGCAATCCTTGATGGCAATCCGGCTTGTCTCGTCCTTGCCGAGGGGCAGGTCAATGACGCCGGAGTCGTCGCGGAGCGCGCCGTGGACGATGGCCAGGTACTCCTTGCGCACGGCCCGGCTTTCCCAGAGCTTGCCCAATTGGCCGGCGGCGGCGGAGTTTTTGGCAACGACGGTGACGCCGCTGGTTTCGCGGTCAAGGCGGTTGACGAGGCGGCCTTCGGCGCCGCAATAGAGGCGGAGGCGGCCAATCAAGCTGGAAAGTTCGCCGTCCTTGGTGGGATGGCAAACCAAGCCGGCCGGTTTGTTGATGACCAGCAAGTCGGGGTCTTCATGGAGGATGTCGAGCATTAGTTTATTGATTGCGGCAAAGTCTCAAGGCAGATGGGCGCGGTAGAAGCGGGGAGGCGGCGGGGAAAACTGGGGGTCGGTGAAAGGGAGCGAGCCGGGGCCGAAGGTGTTGGTCCAGATCGGGAGCCAGGCGAGCAAATCG
>JBEKUQ010000246.1:0-5001 GCA_049514835.1 Verrucomicrobiota bacterium
AGATGAGAGAAGGGGAACCGCCTTTGGCGGAGGATGGCGCGGCATTGATTTGGCTCATAGTTAAATTGACCGGACGACTTGAATTTAAACGCCAGCCATTGTTCTTGGCAAGCAGGTTCATGGGTAATTCCGGGAATTTTCTGATTGCGGGCCGGGAGAACCTTGGCGATAATCCTGCCAGCACGACGGCCAGGTTCCCGCAAGCCATCAATTATGAAACCGATAAAGCCGGATTCTTCGCCCGAAACAAAGTCCAAGGCCGCGAAGGTCGCCGCTGCCAAGCCGCCATCCGCGACCCCGTCCCGCCAAAAGGCGCCTTCCGCCGGCCAACCCCAAGAAGCCGCCGCGCCTGCCCGCCCAAAAATACCGCCATTTCTCCTCGAGGGAGATGAGGCCGCGCCCCGGCCGGCGAGCGGTCCGGTCCGGCGTTATGTGCTGGGGCCGACTCCGCCGGTTCATGCCGCGCCCGCCGCCGCGGATTTGCCCGAATCCTATGGCACGCGACAATTATTCCTGGCGGCGCGGGATCCGCGCTGGCTTTACGCGCATTGGGATTTTCCCCCCGCGCAACTGACAAAATGCAACGCCCTGTCCGTGGACGGACATCTGCTGCTCCGGCTTTACCACGACGCGCCGGCCGGCCGGCCGCTCTTGCAGATTCATCTCCATCCAGAATCCCGGCATTGGTTTGTGCCGGCGCCGCACGCCGGCGTGAAATACGCCGCCACCCTGGGCTATTACGACAGGGCGAAAAAATGGGTCGAACTGGCCCGTTCCGCCGCCACCTTCACGCCCCCGGATTCGGTGGCCGAGGACACCGCCGTTCGCTTTGCCACCATCCCGCCCGGCGTGCCCTTCGCGCAATTGCTCTCCTTGGTCCAGGCGGCGGTGCGCGAAAATGTGCCGCTGGCGGAGGCCGTGCAGCAGTTGTGGGCCGAAGGCTTCTTTGGCCTGCCCGAGACGGAGCAGATTCCCGGCCCGTGGACGCCGGCCCAGGAAAAGGCCCTTGCGGAAATTGTTATGCTTGACCCGGCGCGCCGGATTTGGATCGGCTCGCTCGAGGTGACCGAGTTGATCCGCCGCCGGCTGGAGCAGGAGAAGGCCCCCGCCGGCGCGGCGCAACCGGGCGGGCCGGCCCTCCCGGCCGGAGAGTTTGGCGGCGTCTCCAGTCCGTCCGGCCAACCGGAACGGCGGCGGGATTTCTGGTTCAACGTCAACGCCGAATTGGTTGTTTATGGTTCGACGGAACCGGATGCGACGGTCACCATCGGAGGACGCCAGATTGAGTTGCGGCGCGACGGAAGCTTCAGTTTTCGCTTCGCCCTGCCGGATGGCAGCTATGACCTGGCCGTGGCGGCGCGCTCGGCGGACGGCGAGGAAACGCGCCAGGCTGATTTGTATTTCAGCCGCGCCAGCCAGTATCAAGGGGGAGTCGAGGCGCATCCGCAGGATGACACGCTGCAGCCGCCGTCGGCCAACGCGGCGGCATGACGGTCACGGCGAAGGAATACCCGCGGTGAGCCCCTACACCAAAGCTGTGCTGTCCGTGATCCGGTTGTTCGCCGGCGGCTTTATCGTCTTGAGCCTCTGCTTGTCCTGCCCGGATTTGTTTTTATGGTTGTCGCATCGTCCTCTCCAGCACCCCGGACTCCTGGCGTTGAAGGCCGTTCCGTTGCTGATCGGCCTGGTCCTTTATTGGAAGAGTGACCCGATGGCCAAATGGTTGACGAAGGATTTGGACTAAGGCATCACGTCACCCAATGCAAGGCCTCTTTGCCCTCACGTTGCACGCGCACCTGCCTTTTGTGCGCCACCCCGAACACGAGAAGTTTCTCGAGGAGAACTGGCTTTTTGAGGCCATCACCGAGTCTTACATTCCCCTGCTCCAAATCATGGAAGGCTGGCTGGCCGACGGCATGGACGCCCGCCTCACCCTCTCGCTCTCCCCGACGCTGTGCGCCATGTTGCAGGACGCGCAATTGCAACAGCGCTATGAGCGGCACCTCAACGGGCTGATTGAATTGGCGGAAAAGGAAATTCATCGCACCCGCTGGGACCGGGCCTTTCGGGAACTGGCCTTGATGTACCACCATCGCCTGGGCGGCATTCGCGACACCTACGCCGCGCACGGACGCAATTTGCTGCGCCCGTTCCGGGAATGTCAGGAGCGGGGCCTCCTGGAAATCGCCACCTGCGCCGCCACCCATGCCTTGCTGCCCTTGCTGGCCGATGATCCGCCCTCCTTGCGCGCGCAAATCCTCGTGGCGCGGGACGATTACCGGCAATGCTTCGGGCGCGATCCGCAAGGCATCTGGCTGCCGGAATGCGCCTTCGCCGAAGGGGTGGAAAAAGTATTGCAGGAAGCCAACCTCCGCTGGTTCGTCACCGACACCCACGGCCTCCTGCACGCCCGGCCGCGGCCTCGTTACGGAGTCTATGCGCCAGTCTTTACGCCCAGCGGCGTGGCGGCCTTCGGACGCGATATTGAATCCGCCAAGCAAGTCTGGAGCAAAGAAGAAGGCTATCCCGGCGATTTCCGCTATCGCGATTTTTACCGCGACATCGGCTTTGACCTGGATTTCGATTACGTCAGACCCTATTTGCCCGCGCCGGACGCGCGGGGTTTCACCGGCATCAAATACCACCGCATCACCGGCCCGACGCCGGACAAGCAAGTCTATGACCGCGCGTCGGCCCTGCGCGCCGCCGATGAACACGCCGACCATTTTCTGCGGGCACGCCTGGACCAATTCGACAAACTTGGAGAAGTGATGGACCGGCCGCCCATGGTGGTCGCGCCCTACGATGCCGAATTGTTCGGCCATTGGTGGCATGAAGGCCCGGAGTTTTTGAATTTCTTCGTGCGCAAGGCCTGTTGCGACCAGCAGGTGTTCCGGCTCCAGACCCCCGGCGAATATCTGCGCGACCACCCCACCCAGCAGGTGGCCATGCCCGCCGCCTCCAGTTGGGGTGAGGAAGGCTATTGGCGCGTCTGGCTCAATGAGAGCAATCAGTGGATCTATCCGCAGCTCCGCGCCGCGCAAACCCGCATGGCCGGGCTGGCGCAAACCCTGCCCAAGGCCGCCGGCCTGCTGGAGCGCGCCCTGCAGCAAGCCGCCCGCGAACTGCTGCTCGCCCAGTCCAGCGACTGGCCCTTCATCCTCCACACCGGCACCAGCCCCGCTTACGCCGCCGCGCGCGTCAAGGAACACCTCCGCTGCTTCCACGCCCTCCATGACCAGATTCTGCGGCGCGAGATTGACCAGGCCTGGCTTTCGGCCCTGGAGTGGACGGACAACATTTTCCCACATGTCAAATATAAGTATTGGGGCGGCGGCGGGGTTTGATCAGACGCGGCTGACGCGCCGCGGCGCGACGCAATTCCGCAAAGAAGTTCGTGCTGGGGCGCATCTTGATACAACCACCAACGGATGGAGGGAACCCCTCTCCCTGACCCTCTCCCCGCTTCGCGGGGCGAGGGAAACATGTCGAGCCGCAGGCTCGACGCTGCACCCCGCAGCACATTTTCGTGGGGAGAGGAGGTTGACAAATCGCATGGTGGTGGTATCAAGATGCGCCCTTCGTGGTGTGGTTCGATGTTCATCGCTTGCCATTTGAAAGCGTAAATGTCAGGCTTCCAAAAATGAATCGCGGCTGGTTTCCGCAAATTCGGGATCGAAAAGCTGTTGAAGGAATAAATGCCATGAAAACATCGCTTAATCTCCCTGCGGTTGGGTTCATCAATAAAGCGGTCATCGGCTTTGCTTTCGAGTGCCTCATCTTCGGGGCGATTTTCTGGGGTGTGGGCGGCAATTGCGATGCGGCCATTGTCTTTCCCAAAGCCCCGGACGGGGGAGAACAAATTGTCCGGACACACCTCGACGCCAAACTCCTCAAAGTCCCACGCATCGAAGATGTGACAATAGCCGATGCCCACCGGGAGTACTTTGTTGGACTGACGAATTTGGCTGCGGGGCACTTGCTCTCGGCGGCCAAAATTGGCCCTTGGCGGTATCTTCTGCTCCAGGGAACCAACGCCGTTGGGGCGGCGGAATTGAACGCCGACGAGAAAACTGGAAAAGCGCTCGGATTTCGTTCTCTTCAACGAGCTTTTGAACCTGAGGCTCCGCTGGAGGCGCTCCGAATGGCGGAAAAACTGCCGCAAGTACAAAAGGAGGATTATGAAGTCCGATATTTGGACATTGCGCCTGTCCTTTTCGTTGCGGTCTGGCTCCACAGGGAATCAGATGACATCATCATTCCATTACCGAACACTTTTGGGAGATTCAAAGCCTATCAACCTTATTCAGAAAGCGAAATTATCAAGGTTCTGAAGACCGAAGCCGAGCAGAAGCTGAAAGCTCCCGCCGGGTCCGGTGATTAGCAGACATGGGAGAACTAATGGCCCTCAGATTTCGAAGACTTTCTCGAATTTGGTGAGGTTGCGCGGGCCGTTGCTCGTGACGCTGGCGACGTCTTCCAGCCGGACGCCTCCCAGTTCCGGGTAATACAAGCCCGGTTCGATGGTGAGGACGTGGCCGGGTTTGAGGATGTCTGCGGACTTATGGCTCAGGCGCGGGGGTTCGTGGATTTCCAGGCCCAAGCCGTGGCCGGCGCCGTGGAGGAAACCCTCCAAGTGGCCGTTTTTTTTGCAGGTCTTGTAGCCTTGGGCCTCGAAAAACTCCTGCACCGAGGCATGGATTTCGCCGGCGGCGGCGGCGGCGCGGATTTTGGAGAAACCGATTTCCTGGGCGCGCCAGACGGTGTCGTAAAGACGGCGGACCGGCTCGCTGGCCCGGCCGCGCACAACGGTGCGGGTGATGTCGCCAAAATAGCCCGTTTTCTGGGAACGCGGAAAAACATCCAGGATGATCGGTTGATGGCCGTGGAGGGCGCCGTGGCCCTGTTCGCGGGGGTCGCAGGTCTGCCGTCCGCCGGCGACAATGGTGTGGCCGGGCAGGCCGCCCGCCTGAAGAATGCCAACATTAATGATGGACCGCA
>JBEKUQ010000246.1:5009-5551 GCA_049514835.1 Verrucomicrobiota bacterium
TTTCAGGGCCTGGATGCCTTCGGCCAGGCCGACTTCGGCCATGATGAGGGCCGCGCTGATTTTTTTGATCTCATCCGCGTGTTTGAATTCCCGTTCCGGGAAGACGCCGTCCTTCTTCACGCGGACTTTGATTTTATGATTGCGCAGATCGCGGGCCAGCCCGAAGGGGAAATTGGCGGGGACAAAAATCTTCCGCAGCCGCTGCTCGCGCAGGAGCAGGCTGATGACGGCGGCCATGCCCGGACGTTTGACGCGGGCCCGCCGCAGCCTTTCCAGGCATTGGCTGTAAGAGATGACCCGGCAACGGGGGAGCTTCTTTCTGACGCGATCCAGTTCCAAATCGTTGACCACGGCGTGACACTTGCCGTCCACGCGCAGGAATATGAACGGGTCCGACGCGAACAGGCCCACGGCGTAAAGCATGTTCGCGTCGTGCTCGCTGTCCGCGACGATCAATAGGTTTGGAGAATGAGGCACGGTTCGGCGCCGGAGGAAATCGCCGGATAAAACTGAATTCAAAAACTACACGTCATCTCGCAGCC
>JBEKUQ010000247.1:0-4983 GCA_049514835.1 Verrucomicrobiota bacterium
TGCTCCAACAGCGCCCCCGTCGAGAGCGCCGCCGCCACGATCGCCAGCGGCTGGCATAAATTCCAATACGCGTTCGCCCGCGCCCGTTCCGCCCGCGGAAACCAGTTCGCCAGCAGCACCAGCATCGCCGGAAACACCCCGCTCTCCGCCACACCCAGAAAAAATCGCGCCGCCTCAAACTCCCCGAAACTCCGCGCCAGACCGCATCCCGCCGCGCATACGCCCCAGCCGATCAGGCACAGGCTGATCACCTTGCGCGCGCTCCACCGCGTCGCAAAATACCCCCCTGGAATCTGCAGCAGCACATAGCCCAGAAAAAAAATCCCGAACGACCGGCCGATCATCGCGTCGTTCATCCCCAGGTCCCTCACCATCGTCGAAACCGAATTGTCCGACGTCAGCGCCAGCGAGATGTTCGTCCGGTCCACGTACGAAATCGTGTACATGATCAGCGCCACCGGAATGATCCGCAGCCACCGCCGTGAAGTCATCCGCCAAGGTAGTCGTCCCCTCCTCCCAAAGTCATTCCTAAAAAGGTCCGCCTCTCCACCCGGCAGGGCGGGACTCGGGGCTTGACTGTAGTTCGCGCAGGCAGGGTCCCGGCAGGCCGGGGATTGCCCGCCGCCTTGCCCGCCGTCTTGTCCGCCGTGGCCCCCGGCGAAGGCGCAAGCCTTGGAGAAGGCGGGTCCTTGCCCGTCGGTGCCGGTCCGTCCTATCCGTCCTATTTGTCCCTTTTGTCCCATTCCCCTCCTGCCAAAAAGTTGCGCCGGGTTGCACCCGGGTTCCAGAGGGGGAAGGTGGTCTTCCCAATCACAATTTCAAAATTCAAAATTCAAAATTCATAATTCATAATTCCCCTCTTTCCCTCGAAAAAAAACCCGCGCCCTCGCATTTGCATTCAGGCCAATCGAGTTTACATTTGTTCCAGCCGATCGGAACTTGAGCGCCCATCGCAAAGATCAAAGGAGTCAAACTCATGCCGACGAATAGACCCCTTCATCCGTTCATTGTCGGATGCCCTGTCTTCTCATCCTCTGGCCGCGCCTTTGCTCCGCGCGGCGGAGGCGGGGCGCCGGGGCAAGGCACGCATACCGTGTGCCAAGTGCGCTACAGCGCATTTTTTTTGAAAAATTAAATGTTGCCTGCCGCCTTGACGAAAAGGGCGGTCCCTGGCCATATTGTCCTCCATTTTTGAAAGGTGAAACAAGCCTTGAAAAAAAATTGCGCCAAACCAAAGGCGGATTCCGTCGCGCAACCGGCTGAACTCCTGCCCTGGTCTGCCGCCCGGATGGCCTCCCATTCAAGCTCATCGGCGTCCCATGCCGGGGCCGGAGGCTCCGCCGCCACGGCCGGCGCCGATCTCCGCCTCCTCCAGCGCGTGGCCGGCTGGGAACTTCCCGACAAGGTCAAGGAACTGGTGCGCCTGGCTCGCGAACAGGGCTACCTGACCTACAACGACATCAACGATGCCCTGCCCGATGTGGTCGTCTCCACCGAGGAATTGGACGACCTGTATTGCAAATTGCGCACGCTGGAAATCGAGATCGTGGACCAGGCCGAGGTGGACCGCATCAAACAACCGGAGCCGGACGAAGACGAGGAGAAGGTCCGGCTGGACATTCTGGACGACCCGGTGCGGATGTACCTCAAGCAGATGGGCCAGGTGCCGCTGTTGACCCGCGAGCAGGAGGTGGAGATTTCCAAGCGGATCGAGGACGCCGAAAACGAAATCAAGCGCATCGTTTATGGTTTCGGCTTCGCCGGCAAGGAGCACATCGCGCTGGCGGAAAAACTGATCTCGGAGCCGCCCAAGGAGCGCTTCGACCGGGTGATTGTGGACAAAAAGATCGAAGGGCGGGAAGATCATCTGCGCGATTTGCGCCGGCTTCTCCGGCACGTCCGCCAGTTGGACCAGACGGTGGACCACAAGTACGCCGCCCTGCAAAGCGCCGGCCAGCCGCAATCCCGATCCAACAAACCGGCCCGGCTGTTCAAGAAACTGGACGAGAAACTGCAGCGCACTTTCCCCCGGTTCTTCTTCAAACAAAAGGTCATCGAGGAAATGGCGCTGGTGGCGGACAATATCCACGACAAATTCCAGGCCAGCCTGCGCATCATCACCGATTTCGCCGAACACAAGAATTCCATCAGCCACCAGCAGATCCTCCAGTCGGAGGAGCGCAAGATCAAGGCGCTGGAGGAATTCGTCCGCCTGCCCTGGCAGCAATACCTGAAGGCCTACGAGCAGCTCCAATACTACACGCTGAAAGCCATCCAGGCCAAAACCGAGATGGTGGAGGCCAACCTGCGCCTGGTCATTTCCATCGCCAAAAAATACACCAACCGCGGCCTCTCGTTCCTGGACCTGATCCAGGAAGGCAACATGGGCCTGATGAAGGCCGTGGAGAAATTTGAATACCGCCGCGGCTACAAATTCTCCACCTACGCCACGTGGTGGATCCGCCAGGCCATCACCCGCTCCATCGCCGACCAGGCCCGCACCATCCGCATCCCCGTCCACATGATCGAAACGATCAACAAGCTCATGCGGGTGCAAAAGCAGTTGATCCAGGACTTCGGCCGCGAGCCTTCCCCGGACGAACTGGCCGACGAGATGCAAATCCCCGTGGACCGCGTGCGCGCCGTGCTCAAGATGGCCCAGCAGCCCATCTCCCTCCAGTCGCCCGTGGGCGACAGCGAGGACACCAACTTTGGCGATTTCATCGAGGACAAGGCGGCGGAAAATCCGTCCGAGATGACCAGCTACAGCCTGCTCAAGGACAAACTGGGCGACGTGCTGGCGAGCTTGACGGATCGGGAGCGGCTGGTATTGGAATTGCGCTTCGGGCTGGGCGACGGCTATTCCCGCACCCTGGAGGAAGTGGGCCGGCAATTTCGGGTGACCCGCGAGCGCATCCGCCAGATCGAAGCCAAGGCGCTGCGCAAAATGCGCCACCCCACCCGCATCCGCCAATTGACCGGCTTCATCGAAACCGAACAACGGGCCTGACGCATGGTGCTGCTCCCCGTGGTTGAGCGGGAATTGCGCGTGGCGGCGCGGGGCAAGGCGGCGTATCGCGTGCGCTTCTACGCGGTTCTCCTGACCCTGGCCCTGCTCTTCTGGTTCGTGGCCGTCTCCGGCCCGGACCAAGGCTCGAGCCGTTTCGGCATGGAGCTGATGGTATTATTGACAGTCCCCGTCTTCGTCCTGTCCCTGTCCATCGGCGTGCTGGCGACCGCGGATTGTGTCAGCTCGGAAAAACGCGAAGGCACCCTGGGCCTGCTCTTCTTGACGGATCTGAAGGGCTACGATGTGATTTGCGGCAAGCTGGCCGCCAACTCCCTCAACGTCCTCTATGGCCTGGTGGCCATCCTGCCGGTTCTCAGCCTGCCCGTCATGCTGGGGGGCGTCACCTTCACCCAGTTTGTCAGGACCGCGCTGACGCTGTTCAGCATCATGGTCTTCTCGCTGTCCGCCGGCATCTTCGTCTCCACGCACAGCCGCAACGAGCGCAAGGCCATGTTCTTCACCGTGCTGCTGCTGCTGGCCTCCTTCTTCCTGCCGATTTTTGCGACCGCCTGGTTCGACAGCAGCGTGCAAAGCATCCCCCAAAATGACATCTGGAGATTCCTCATGTTCTGTCCCGGCTTCGGCATCGCCGAGACACTTGGTCCTCCGCCAGCGGGATTCCCGCCGTGCGCGTTCTGGCTGTCCGCCCTTTGGCTCTGGCTCCTTTCCGCCGGCATGATCGCGCGCGCCTGCGGCCACGTCACGCACTCCTGGCAGGAACGCGCCAAAGAGCCGTGGCGCTGGCGCAAGAAGAAACCGGCCCGCACCCAATCCCGCGCCGCCCAAGGCCGCGCCCGGCTGGAACGCAACCCGTTTTTCTGGCTGGCCATGCAAGGGGAAGAAGCCAGCCCCGCCCGCGTCTGGCTGTTCGTTTCGTTCATTCTCATCGTCTGGGTGGCTGGCGCGTGGAAGTACGGAATGCGGATGATGGGGGACGAAGACATGGTGACGATAACCATGTTTGTTCTGCATGTGACGCTGCTGGTGTGGATCGCGTCGGAAGCATCGCGCCGCTTTTCCGAAGACCGGCGCAACAACACGTTTGAAACCCTTTTGGCCACGCCGCTGAGCACGGGCCAGATCATCCAGGGCCAATGGCTGGCGCTGTTCAAACAATTTGCCGGCCCGATCGTCCTGGTGCTGGTCTGGGAAACTTGGATGCAAATCCACAGCTCCCGTTACAGAATCCCGTCGTGGACTCAGAACGAATTCGTGGAGTACTGGCCGAGAACGGTGCTCCTTGTGACCGATGCCGCCGCGCTGGCCTGGGCCGGGATGTGGCTCGGACTCATATGCAAAGGCCGCATCCGCGCCATCCTGGCCAGCCTGATTCTGGTGCTGTTCGTTCCGTGGGTGATGGGGCGCATGATCCTGGTGCTGTGGCCGTTTACCGTGGCTTCAATCGTGGCCCAAAACGCCCTCAACCCCCAGTTTCGGGGATGGCAGCTCATCCCGGAGATTGTGCCGGGTCTGCTGGTAGATCTGTCAATCGTGGTCTGTGCGATGGCCTTCCTGCCGCTGAACTTCCGCGAGTGGGCCGCGCGGCCCCGGCGGGAACATCCGGCATGAAAGCAATAGGCAAGCGTATCTCGTTCTTGTCGAGGCTCCGGCGCGGCTGGAAGCCGCGCGAACCGGCAGGCAGGATGCCTGCCCGACAGGGCCGGCCAATGAGTATGGTTCCCCGATTTTTCAACCACAAAGATCGCAAAGAACACAGCGCGGAAAGCCGCAACCAGAAAGCCTTGAACCACGGAAGGCTCGGATGAACACGGATAAGGCCGGGGAGAAGTCAGGGGAATCATCCGCAACACGCCTGCTTTCATTCCGCTGACCAACATTCCCCTGACTTCCCGCTTTTTCCGGCAAATCGGAGGAAGCCGAATCTAGCCGCAAATCCCTGACGCTGAGGCATG
>JBEKUQ010000248.1:0-4974 GCA_049514835.1 Verrucomicrobiota bacterium
AGGAGGGCACGGAATCGCAGTTTTGGGGTTGGGGATGCCTCTCACCCTGACCCTCTCCCGAAGGAAGACCACGGAAAAAACCGGGCCGAAGAAATAGCTGAGCGTGCCGGACTCAAAGCCGCCCAGGTCGTTGGAGGTGCTGATGAATAAATTGTTGACTGACGAGACGCGGCCCCGCATCTCGTCGGGCGTGAGCAATTGCACCGAAGTGTGGCGGACGAGAATGCTGATCGTGTCCCCATGCCGCAGAGGAAGAGCATGACCAGGGAGAGCCAGAACCAGGGCGAAAAGCCAAAGCCGATGGTCGCCAGCCCGAACACCACCACCGCCAAAACCAGGGAGCGCCCGGCCCTGGTGAAGGTCGGAAGATGGGCCAGGATCAGCGCGCAAAGCAGCGATCCGGCCGGCAGCGCCGCCCGCAACCATCCCAGCCCGCGCGGGCCGACGTGCAAAATATCCTTCGCGTAAATCGGCAGCAGCATGTCGGCCCCGCCGAACAAAACCGCAAACAGGTCCAGGCTGATCATCCCCAGAATGATGCGGTGGTTGAAAACAAAATGGAACCCGCCCAGCAGCGTCTTCAAGGAAAGCGTTTCCTTCACCCCGGGCTTGTGATGGGTGCGCACGCAGGCGATGAGCGCCAGGCAAGCCACCGCCGCCAGCGCATTGCACAGATAGACGATCCGCGCGCTGTTCAGCCAGCCGATGAGCAGGCCGGCAATCGCCGGCCCGGTCACGGCCGAGAATTGAAAGGTGCTGGAGGACCAGTTCAAGGCGCGGGGAAATTCCTCGCGTGAAACCAAGAGCGGCAAAAACGAGGCGCTGGCCGACCAGTGAAAGGTACGCGCCACGCCGGAAAGCAGCAGGCAAACATAGACCAGCGCAACCGGCGCCTGACGCCACGAAATCAGCGCCAGTCCGAGCGAAGCCGCCGCCATCATCGCTTGCGCCACCAGGATGATGCCTTTGCGGCTGCGCGTGTCGGCGAAGTGTCCCGCCGGCAGCGTCATCGCCACCATGGGCAGGAATTGCGTCAGGCCGGTGAAGCCCAGGGCCAGGGCCGAGCCGGTGCGCTCGTAGAGTTCCCAGCCGACGGCCACGGTGAGCATCTGCTGGCCGAAGGAGGCGATGAAGCGGCCGACCGCGTAAAGAAGAAAATCACGGTTGCGCAGGACCGCGTAAGGGCTGGTCCCCCGGTCTGGCGGGGCGGGCAGGCTCACGCGCCGAACTTGTCAAACATAAGGGCGTTGGCCTGCATGAGGCGGATGAGGTGCCGGGCCTCGAACACGCCCAGCGAGCCCTGGTTGGCGCCCGTCTCGGTGAAACGCTCCAGCTTGTCCGAGCCGGAGCGCGGGGAGACGAGCAGTACGGGCTGCGGATGCCAGGAGTGGCCCTTGAGGGCGCAAGGGGTGGAATGATCGCCGGTGATGACCAAAACGTCGGGCCGTTTTTGCAGCAGCACCGGCAGGGCCGCGTCGAAATCCTCGATGGCCTTTTTCTTCGCTTCGAAATTGCCGTCCTCGCCGTACATGTCGGTGTACTTGTAATGGATGAAGAAGAAGTCGTAACGGTCGTATTCGGCCAGGTAACGCTGGAATTGTTCGGCGATGGTTTGAGGGCCTTCGATCTTGGTCATGCCCACCAGTTGGGCCAGACCCTTGTACATGGGATAGACGGCCAGGCAGGCGGGCTTGAGGCGGTAGCGCTCCTCAAAGAGTGGAATGGCCGGCTGATGGGCCATGCCGCGCAGCAAAAAGCCGTTGGCCGGATGCTTTCCCGCAAGGACCGGCAGCGCGGTTTTGAAGAACTCAGCCACCAGCTCGGCCGTTTTTCGTTGTTTGGCCGATTCGGGATTGACCGGCCTGGCCACCGGCACCGGCACTCCTTCCCGGTTCGGGTCGGCGTCCGTCAGCGGGCCTTCCAAACCAGGCCCGCGCAGGACGACGACGAAGCGATGCCCCTTGCCGGGCTGGATGATGACCTGGGCGTCGCCGATTTTTTTGATTTTGCGGGAGAGCATCGCGCAGAGTTCCTGCGTGACTTTCGTGTCAACCCGTCCGGCGCGGCGGTCGGTCACGATGCCTTTGGCGTCGAGCGTGCAAAAATTGGCGCGGGCGGCGACATCGCCGGCCTTCAGCTCCATCCCCAGGCCGAGGGCTTCAATGACGCCGCGCCCCACCTCGTATTCCAGCGGATCATAGCCGAAAAGCCCCAGATGTCCCGGCCCGCTGCCCGGAGTAATGCCCGGGGCGACGGGAATCATGCGTCCTTGGGCGCCGATGCGGGCCAGAGGGTCGAGGTTGGGGGTGCGGGCCGCTTCGAGCGGGGTGAGGAAGTTTTGTTCCGCGGTGGCCAGATCGCCCAAGCCGTCCAGCACCACCAGGACGATTTTGACTTTGGTCTTGACCGTCAATTTTGCGTAAAGATTGTCGAGATTCATATTCAATTAATGGCAATGGATAGTGGAAATTACCCGGAGGGGATAATGGGGCCAAGGCGGCTGGACGTCAAGGGGGGTCTGGAAGAGGCGAAAATGAAAAATGGAATGGCGGCGGCGAGGGCGGCTTTTAAGTTTTGAAATGGAGGATTGGGAAGGCCCCCCCACCCCTCTGGAAGTGCAACCAAGTGCAACTAGCTGCAACTAGCTGCAACCAGGTGCAACTGAAGTGCAACTTATTGAAGCGATGGGAATGGGACAAACAGGACAAATAGGACGGATGGGGGGGACACGCAGCCGCCGCTTCCAGGGGAAGAACGGGCGGACGCACACGAAAAGAGCGGAGGCAAGCCTCCGCACTCCAAACCTGCGCCCGGAGCACGGAGGGCCGGCGGACAAGGGAGGAGGTGATCGTCATTTGACGGCGCGACGGGGCGAGTCTGCCCCCAGGGCCGGCGCAGCCACCCCTTTGTGCCTTTTCCATCATCACTAAAAAGGATTTTATCATTAGAAGCGAAGGCGGTCAAGGGAAAAAGCACAGAAACGAAGCTCGTTGCAATGGCTTAAGTATTAGGCACTTATGGAGTTGGATTGGAGCATAGGGCATGGGGAAAGGCAAAATGAAGAAGGCAAAATGAAAAATGGAATGGCGGCGGCGAGAAGGACGCGCAGCCCAAATGGGGCCACAGCCCGGAAAGGACCGGCGCCTTTTGAGATTCTGATTGAGGCATGAAGTCTGAGGGCTCAGCGCAGCCAGGCGTCCACGGCGGGGGACAGTCTGCCTGCCACTGCGGCGGCGAGGAAGGCGGCCAAGGCGCCGGCCACGACGTCCATGGTGTAGTGGGCGCGCAAGACCAGAACGATGAGCATTTCGCCCAGGGCGATGGAGGCCGCGGCGAGGGCGAACCACACCGGCCCGAAATAGGCCGCTTCAATGGCTCCCAGCACGGCCACCGCGGTGTGGCCGGAGAAAAAGAAGTCGTTGCCCACGGAGTAGGTGACGAGGAGGGCCGGGAAGCCCGGGTTTCGCCAAATCATGCCGGGGGGTGGCGGCAGGCTACAGAGGCCCTGGCAAAGCTGGCGCAGAGCGAACAGGATGAGGATGGCCAGAAAGGGCGCGAAGGTGGAACCGAAGAGGGCCGCGCCGATGAGGAAGAGGCCGATGGTGTCAATGAATCCCGAACTGATGATCAGGGCCGCATTGGCGGCGCGAGGATGGGCGGAGAAGCAGCGGTTCCAGCGCCCGGTCAGTTCATGGATGACATCGCCGATGCCGTCCTTGGGCGCGGACTTGCTGGCGATGAGCGATTGGGTCCAGAACCAGGCGGCGAGCGCCACAGTGATAATGCCGGCGCGCAGGCCAATGGCCGGCAGACGCAATACGGCAAGGATGGGTGTCATGGTGTCAGGAGTCATAATGTGGCAACCTCGGGTTGGGTCCGCCGGCGGTTTTTGCTTTCCTCAAGCATCGTTTCGAGCTGCCGTCGAAGCTCGGTCGCGATGGGGTCGGTGTCGGCGCTGCGCTCGCGGGTTGGCGCGGCTTCGATGGCCTGGCCGACGGAGATGACGGCATGGATGGGCGGATGGGGGCGGGCGGCGTCGGTGAGGTCTTCCTCGTAACGCTCGACCATTTCGAGGAGACGCTCGGGCGTGGGGGAATCGGCGAGGTAATCCCCCGAGTAACAATGCAATTGCTGGGCGAGGTACAGATCGGCCAGGTGCCGCCAGCGGGAGGCGCGTTCATCCTCGGTGAGTTCGCCCTGAATGATCTCGGGCAGGATGGCGGCGCGCAGGCGTTTGATCCGCAACATCGGATCCGGCTCGCGGCGTCCGCCGGTCCACTTCCGCTCGAGCGGTTCGAGCAGATGATCGAGCAGGCGGCGGAGGCGTTCCGACGCCGGGCCGGTTTGGGTGGCGCCGAGGTATTCCATTTCCTTGAGCGCGAGCAAGGCGTGGCCGGCTTTGACGATCCTGTCGCGCAAGGGCAGATGACTCTGCGGCCGCCAGGAGAGGCGGGCTTCGATCTTTTGCAGGACGGGGATGATGGAGGCCTGGAGCTGGCCTTCGAAAAAGTAGCGGATAAAAACCGGATGCAGGACAACCTTGCCAGGGCGCGGGGAATCGGCGCGTTGTTTGGCGGCGGCGCGGGCCAGAAACGGAACGCCATCCATCAGGTTCATGAGGCGGTCGTTATTGCGGGTGACGAAGCCCTCCGGAAAAATGATCAGGGGAAAACGAGCCGCGGCCAGGATGCGGGTGGCGCATTTGAGCGATTCGCGGTCCAGTCCTTCGCGGTGAACGCTGAAGCCACCGAGGCGCGGGAGGAGGAAGGACAGGAGGCGGCCTTGCATGAAGAGATGCCAACTGGCCATGACGTGGAAGGGACGGGCGACCTCGCGGGAGAGCAGACCCAGCACCATGGGATCACAGGGGCGGCAGTGATTGGCGGCCAGGAGCACGCCGCAGCCGGCGTTGAGGGAAGCGGCGAGACGCTCCGCGCCGACGCATTGCCAGGAAGCAACGCCGAAGCATTTGCG
>JBEKUQ010000249.1:0-4970 GCA_049514835.1 Verrucomicrobiota bacterium
CGAATCAGCGGCAAGCGGTTGACGGCGGGATTGGGCACCAGGGTTTATTGGATGGGTTGGGCGGGTTGCGGGGGTTGGGGAATGCCGGGCGTGATCGGGATTTGGGGCGCGATCCCCGGCGCGGCGGGAGCGGGAATGAGTGGTTGGAGTGGTGCCGGTGCCGCGCGCGTTCTCCGCAGGGCGGCGAACGGGTTGGTCAAATCCGGTTGCTCCATCATGGCGTTGATGATCTTGCGGGCCACCTCCAGGCTGTCCGGCGTCCCCACCACCACCAGCAAATTGGCTCCCGGATGAAATTGTATCTCGATCGCTCCCGACGGGCCGCAGGCCATCTGCACCGTCTTCTTGATGATCTCCTTGGAATCGTCAATTATTTTTTCCTTGTAGTCCGCCAGCGCGGCCTCATTCGTCGGCGCATTCGCCTGCCGGGCAAAGTACCACGTCATATTGAAGACTTCGACCTGGGTTGGCGGCCGCACCGTGCTTTCTCTCAAAAACTGCCCGCTTGGCTCAAGGATGTACAACGACGGCGAGTTGTTGCCCCCATACAATCCACCCCTCCAGTTGAATTTCCCTCCACTGGCGACGCGGAGGCCCTCCAACTCCTCCTCCAGGGCCGCGGCGTGAAGTTTCAGATCTCTAATCACCAACTCTTCCAGTTCCGGCGCCAGGGCCAGATTGGCTTCAGGATGCTTGTCGCGCAGCAGCCTCACAACGCTTCCAAGCTTGGCCAGCTCTTTTGCGCGATCTCCCAACCGCAACATGCTGTTCTCGATGTCAAGATCGTATTGCCCCGGCGCGCCGGGTTGCGCTTGCGCCGCGCGGCGGGGGTCTTCTCGCACTGTTTGTGGCGCGCCATTGGGTTGCGCCCGGCCCGGCGCAGCCGGCAGCGCCAGCGCGGCGGCCAAGCCCAGGACGGTGAGAACGCGGCGGAACATAATCTGTGTTTTCATGGAATCATTAGCATGAAGCGGTTTGTTTTGCATTCTTCTTTTCCTATTACACGCCGCCCGCCCCCCAAATCCTTCAACAAACTGCGACTATCTTCATCCTTCCAACCCTCGCCCGCGGGAGCGGGAGAGGGTGGCGAAGCCGGGAGAGGGCGCGCAGGCTCGCGTTCTAAAATCCCCAATCCCCAATTCCCCAATTCCCCCTTGCCTCCCTCTCCGTCCCACTGCTACTTTCCCGCCATGCGACGCCTGTGCCTTTGCCTTGCCATCCTCTGCCTGACCGCCCTGCCCGCCCGGCCCGCGCCCGCGCTCCCCGCCTCCGGCAAGGTCATCAAGGCCCTGCCCCAGTTTCTCGATCAGCAGGGCCGGACCGCCCTTGCCCCCAGCCTCTTTGAGCGCGACGCCTACCAGGCCTGGTTGCGCAAGCATCCCTCCCAGCCCACCGGCTTGCGCCTGGCCGTGCAATGGAAGGCCCGCGGCGTGGATTGGAGCCGGCTGAAACTGCGCGCCGAACTGCGCGGCGTCCTCGGCAACTCCCTCCACACCACCGCCCTCGAATTGCCAGTCAACAAGAAAAGCCATTTCAGCCGCTGGACCGACTTCATCATTGACGGCGCGGACTTCAAACAATTCGGCCGGCTTGTCGCCTGGCGCGTCACCCTATGGGAGGGCGATCAACAAATCGCCGCCCAGCAATCCTTCCTCTGGTCCCCCGTCGCCCAGGAAAAGCAAGCAACAGCCCCTTAATCTTAATCTTAATCTTAATCTTAATCCTAATCGCAATCCCACTCCTGATCCCAATGGCTCAAACCACAGAATTTCAGCCCGTCTTCACCCACTTGCGGGCCATCCTTCGGCAACACGCCGGGGCGGATGTAGGCCGCGTGCCCTCACGCGGCGGGCCGGAAACCCTTCTTTTCCTCCATCATGCGCCCTTGCCTTCCGCCGCCTCCCCGCCTCACTCCTTCTCCCCCTCAAACAACATCATCTCCGCCAACACCTTTTTCGGATAACCCGAACCACATTGGCGGGCCGCCGCGTGAAATAAGGATGCACCCCATAATGCCGCGCGTCCTCCTGCCGGGCCGCCGGAATCGCCTCCCCAATCGGTTCAATGTACGCTCGCTCCATTCAATCACCAAGATAATCGTAACCGCCTTTTGTCCAGAGGAGGAGCGACTGCCGGATGATTTCGTCCAATTCCGCTTTTGTGGCGCCGCTGCCGAAGGTGAACGTGCCGGTCAGGTGTTGCCAGTCCTCCAGCGACAGCCCGTAAAGCTCCCGGGCGATGAACACTTCCAGCGCGGCGCGTTCCGGCACGTCGCGCGGGTTCTTCAACAGCTTCGCGGCGGCGGCAGCCAGCTTCTCTTTCTGCGCGGCGGTCAATTCGGGAATGGGCAGTTCCACAAACTGGAATACACTGACATGCGTCGTGACTTTGCTACGGATATAGAAGTTTAAGACGAGCGAATTTGTCAAACAGACAAGTTCGCGAAGTGACGCGGATGCAATCTCGCATTGTTGCAAAGTCCCCTTGCCGCCCACCTCGTAGAAGTAGGGGTTGAGGTACATCAGCGTATGGGCCGCGCAAACATTTGCAGGAAGGATGGTGGAGATAATCGTCCGCTCATTGGTCGAACTTGCCACTTCCCTGTAGGCAAATCGCCCCAACTCGTACTGCAGCTTGAATCCCTGCTGCTGAAAAATTTCTGCCAGCAGCTTTTCCAATTCTTGGCGCGATGCCGGCAGTGTTTTCCCGTCAAGCGTTTCCAGTTTTTCGTCACGAACGAATTCAGCCAACCGGAAGATTTCCTTGCGCAGCAATTCTTCACGGATTTCAGCCTCCTCGACGGCGAACATTGGAGGGCAGAAATTCGCGTCAAACTGGTGGATCATCTTGCCTTCGTAAAGCCGCAGTTGGCTCTTGCCAGGTTTCTTGTCGCCAAGTTTGTGGAAGAAATGATTGTCCCCTGTCATGTGCAATTCGCGACGGAACGTGTAACCGAAATCTTCAAGCAGCCGGTGTGCGCCGCGAATTTTTGTGGCCAGGGCATAGTCCTCAGGAGAGCGAAATTCCATGAAGGATTCGTTGTGTGGCGAAAAGCGGTGAATCATTCCCGCCTCATATCGAATGGGCGCTGTAAAGGCGTCTTTTGGATCGTGCAGATAAAACCGGGCGTCGAAGGTGTGGTCTTTGGGTGTGGCTGCGCCTTTGACCACCTTGAAGAAGCCGAATTTGAAGCGGCTGTCCACGTCGGGGAAAATGTGCTTTGTCCGCTCCTTCCCATTCACTATTTCAGTATAGCCGCGGTTCTCAAAGGAAGTCAGTTCATCCAACCGGTTTTCCGTGATGAACCAGCGCCGGAGCGCGGCACAGCCTTCGTCGGTCTGGAATCCGCTCGGCACCAACAGCGAGAATTGCCCGCCCTGCCGGACCAACGACAGGTCCCGTTCGATGAAAAGCTTGAACAGATTCCAATCGCCCGTGCCTTGCCTGGTGAAAACTCTGCCAAAGAACTCCTTGTGGCGCTCGTAGTACTGCTCGTGTGCCTCCCAGCGGGCGGCAAATTCCTTGTTCGACCCCAGTTCCTCCCCAAACCACTTGTCAAACGTCGGGCCGTCCATGCCCATCTTGCTGAACCGCGGCTTTCCCCGATAAAAATTGGCGGCGAACTCCTTGCGGACGGGCTTGAACCCTTCCCACGGCGGGTTGCCGATGATGCCATCGAAACCACCGGCAGGTTCCGTGGTAGGGACGCCGCGCCGCGGCGTCCGGTCGTCGCAGCGCGAGGACCCTGCCGGTTTTAGTTTCCCATCCGCCTCAAACCAACACGGCCAGAAGTGCAGCGCGAATCCGGCCGGCTCGCACGGTAGATTCTCGCCCTGAAAATGCTCCACCAAATCGGCCCGCACTTTTTGGCGCAAGGCCAGTGCGTCTTCCAACGGCTCATGCTGCATCGGATTTGCGATATAACGCCCCCTCAAGTCGGAGAGCTTTTTCAATTCCGCCTGATGGTATTCCGCCAGCCACCCCGCCTGTTTCGCAAGCTCCACGTCCACCAGCGAGTCAACGCAATGAAAATTCAGCTCCAGGTTGGGCAGGATTTTCACCACATCCGTCTTGAGCAGGCGGTAGTTGTAATCGGCGGGCGAAAGTTTGACCGCTTCCTTCCAAATGTTGGTCTTGGCGACTTCGATCGCTCCGGGGTCCTTGTCCACGCCAAAGACGTGCCGCAGCAAAATCTGCGCGATGAGAACGCGGCGGTTTTCCAAATTCTGCCGGCGGCGAAACGCCAGCGCCGCCTCCACGTTGGGCGGCAGTTCCGCCAGGTAAAGCTCGCCGTTTTCCGGCTTGAGGATCTTCTCCACCCACCCGCACGCCTCGTCAATCCGCCGGTACTGCCGCCAGAACGCCCGCAGCACCTTGATGAGAAATCCGCCGCTCCCGCAGGCCGTGTCCGCCACGCGGATTTCCCCCAGTTGCTCCATCAGCTTTTCCGCCCGCGCAAAATCGCATTTCTGGCTGCCCACCGCGCCGCAAATCTCCTCCACCAGTTCTCCCGCAAGCGAATTGACCAGCGCATCCGCCATCGGCCCGGTGATGCCCGCCGGCGTGTAGTAGATGCCCTCGTCCTTGCGGTTGGCTGCCAGGAACATTTCGTAGCTCTTGCCGAATATGTCCTCGTCTATGCGCCGGTAATTGTAGTGGACGATGCCGCGTTTGAAGGTTTCGTCCCAAAGGTTGATGCCGAGGATGAAAATCAGTTTGTCGCAGAACCGCTTCAGGTTGTCCGGGTCTTGGTCGAGCCGGTCCAGGACGCGGACGGAAAAAATCTCGGTGTCGTAGTAGTCGTCAAAGAAATCCTCAAACTCGGCCAGGAACTTGCGCACGACCCGATGCGGGCCTTTGGCCTGCCAGTCGCGGTTCTGCTTGATGTAGGCCTCCTGCGTGAAGCGGTAGGGCACCAGCCCGAAATCCTAGATCGTGCGGGCGAAGATGAGCTTGTTGATGAGCAGGAT
>JBEKUQ010000250.1:0-4963 GCA_049514835.1 Verrucomicrobiota bacterium
TTTGCAGAGGTCTCGGATATTCTGTCCCTCGGCGCCGCTCCTTGCACCATAACGGCATTTGACCTTGGGCGAGAGAAGCCGGCGCAATCCAGTGAAAACGTCGAGAAACACCTTTTCTTTTCAACCGCGCGGCGAGGCGGCGGCGGTCAGACCGGGGCGCGATAACAAATCAGCGTAAAGCCGCAAGACCTCGCTCGCGCTGCGTTCGAGGGAAAAGACGCCCGCGACTTTTTCGTGCAGCGCGCCAGCTTGGGCGGGGCTAAGCGCCGGCTGGGCCGCCTGCGCCTCCATCGCCCCGGCCAGTTCGGCGATGTTCTCCGGCGGCACCAGGCGGCCATATTGCCCGGCGCGAAAGGCCTCGGGAATCCCGTCCAGGGCGGAGGCGATGACCGGTTTGCCGCAGGCGTGGGCTTCGCAGATGACCAGGCCGAGAGCTTCGGTGCCGATTTGGGGATGGACCAGGCAATCAATGGCGTTCATCACTTGCGGCATGTCGCGCTGCTGGCCGGCCAGCCAGGCCGTGCCCGCCAGGCCCAGGCCTTGAATGTCGGCCCGGAGGATTCCCTCCATGCTCCCCCGGCCAATGATGAGAAAACGGGCCTGGGGAATCTGCTCATGGACGCGCGCGGCGGCCATGAGGAATTCGCGCTGGCCCTTGCCGCGCGGCAAATCATAGCCGCCCACCACGCCGAAGCCGAATTGGCCCGCTTGCAGCCCCAACTCGCGCCGCATGGCCTCGGCGGGGGCGGGCTTGAATTGCGCGGTGTCAATGCCGCCGTAAATGACATGGATTTTGGAAAGATCGCCGCGGAGAGCCGGGCGGCGGCGGCGTTCCTCCTCCGGCGAATCCGGCTCGTCAACGCCTTCGCGCAGGACGCGCGCCACGAATTCGGAGACGGCGATGAGCGCGTCGCATTGGCCGAGGAGGAAGCGGCGGCTGGCGGGGGAAGCGGGGCTTTTGGCCAGATGACGCGTGAGAACGATCTTTGGTTTGGCGCCGGAAATTTTTGCGGCGAGAATCGTTGGCCAAAGGTCGCGTCCGTGGTGGCCGTGGAGGATCTGAATCTTTTCGCGGCGAACGAAACGGGCGGCCCGCAGGATAAAGGCCAATCGCGAGGCGGCGGCGCCGGTGTCGAGGAAGGGCAGGCCGGAAGCGGCGATGAATTGGGAGAAGGCCCGGCCGGAGGGACCGGCGAGGGTGACGCTCTGGCCGAGGCGGCGCAGACCGGCGGCCAGTTTGACGCATTGGTCGTCGGTGCCGCCGCCGGTGAGGAGAGAGTTGAGATGGAGGATGCGCAGGCTGAGGCGGCCCGGTTGGACGGCGGAATTCATGCGGGGCGGGCCGGGTTGGAAAGGTGTTGTTCCAGGCCGCGCGCGCAACGGATTTTGCCGGAGCGGATGGTTTCGGCCAGGCGTTGCGCGCCGGCCGGGAAGCTGGCGCGAGCGAGCATCGGGTGGTTCAAATGATAAACCACGGCGCGGCCATGGACGAATTTACGCGGCCGGCCCAGATGATAAAGCCGGGTGCCCAGGTCGGAGTCTTCCCCGCCCCAGCCGGTGTATTCCTCGTCAAAGCCATTGATGGCGAGGAGATCGTCGCGCCAGCAGGCCAGGTTGCAGCCGATGATGCCACGCTGGCCGGTGTCGCGGCGGACCAGGGGAAAAGGAAGGCGAACACCCTTGGCCAGGCCGGTGATGCGCCCAGCCAGCATCCATTGCCAGATCCGCGTCGAGCCGGCGGAAAAGGCGGGGGCGAATTTTTCGCGGACGAAACAGCGGCGGCCCTGCACCCAGAAATTCTTTTCCGCCAGGGCGGCGTGGTCGGCCATGAATTTGGGATGGGGCACGCAATCGCCATCGAGCAGGACGATGTAATCGCCTTTGGCGGCGGCGATGGCCTGGTTGAGAATGAGCGTTTTGCGGAAGCCCTGGTCGGGCTGCCAGAGGTGGCGCAGCGGAACGGGGAGCCGTGCCTGCCACTGGCTGATCAAGGCGCGCGTGGCGGGGCCGGAGCCGTCGTCGGCGATTAAAATTTCCAGCGGCGTATGCGACTGGCGCACCAGGCCCTGCAAGACCTGCTCCAGCGCGCCGGGCCGCTCGTAAGTCGAGATGATCAAGGAGATTTGGTCGGGGCGCATGGCGGCGGGCCGGGTTGCAAGGATTCAAAGAGCCTGCTGTGCCGGACGAGGGTGGAATAGGCGGTGGAAGCGGCGATGAAAAAGCCCGGATAACCGTCGAGGAATCCGCGGCGCAAGAAATAGGCGCGCACAAAGCGCCAGGCCGGCCGAAAAATGGCGCCGGCGGCGGACCAGCGGGCCTTCTCCGCCAGTTGCTGTTGCAGATAGAGATCGGCGAAGTAATTGATTTTCAACACGTAACTGCTGATGTTCGGATTGGAATAATGGAGCAGGTCGTGGCGCAGCTTTGCCGTGGCGCCGTCCACGCGCAAGCTGTCGTGCGGATCAATCCCCACCCACCGGGCCTTGCCCTGCTGCCACAGCCGCGTGCAACGGTCGGGATACCAGTCGCCATGACGAATCCACCGGCCAAGATAAAAAGTGCAGCGCGGAAAACTGTAGGCGGCGCAGTTTGAGAACGGGGCCGGGAGAGCCAGAATTTCATTGCGCATTTCCTCCGAAACCGCCTCGTCGGCATCCAATCCCAGAATCCAGCGCTGGGTCGCCTTTTCCATGGCGGAATTCTTTTGGGCGATGTGACCCTTCCACGCCTCGCGAAAGACCTTGGCGCCGAAGGAGGCCGCGATCTGCTCCGTGCCGTCGGCCGCCTCCTGGTTGAGCACGACGATAATCTCCGAAGTCCAGGAGGCGACGCTGGCCAGGGCTTGGCCAATCCGGCCGGCTTCCGCCCCGGAAATCATGCAGACCGAAATGGGCAATTTATTCACCGCCGTTTTTTCCTCGGTTTGGAAGGTTTGATGAGGGTGAAGGGCTGGTTGTGATGGGCGATCTTTTTTTCCAGGCGGGCGAGGATTTCCGGTTCCTCCTTCAACTCCACCAGCGGTTTCAGTTCTTCGAGGACGAGCTTCATCTTCAACTTATTCCACTGCCGCGCCAGGATGCCGTCCACGTCAAGCCAGTCCCGCTCCCGATTGGCGAAACATTTATGCACCAGCAAATCCTCCGCGGAACAAGTGATAAGCGACTGGCCGGTGGGGAACACAAATGGCGAAGATCGTTCAATGGAGCGGATTTCAAACGGGAATGCGCCCAAGGCGACATCCAGGCCAACACCCTGGGAATTCTTGAGGAGCACGACGCGGTAGCGCAAAGCAAACTCAGCGGCATCCGGTCTTCTGGGCACAAAGGCCTCGAGCAACGGCCTGATGAATCCTTCCTCCGAGCCAAAACCGGTCAGCAAAGTGAGGTCCGCGTCGTCGGTGAACCTGGGTTCGCTCCACCGTTGCACGGCGATTCCGCCAATAAAACAAAACCGCCAGCCGTGCTGCTGACAAACTACCTGCAGCTCAAGGGCGGCGGCGATGACGTCGTTCATTTCCGATTCCGTTTGTGAAACCAAGTCTGTTGTTTGACGAGGCCAGACGTGCGCGAGAGGCGGCGATAGTGAGGAGCGAGAGAAAGCAGGCCGTCGGTTTGCCGCCAGGCATCATGCGCCGTCAGGTTGGCCAATTCATCCCGCTTGACCTCGTCCAGAAAAATGGCGGCTTCGCGCCACTGCTGCATCCAGCGCCGCTTTTCCGCCGCGGTTGTCGCCATCTTCATGCTCCTCAATTTACCATCGCCCGCCGCCCAAGTCAGCCCTAAATCCTTTGCCCAATTCTGGGAGCGAGACCAGCCCGGTCAGCGGGCCAGCCTGCTGTTGTTCTGACTTCCCGGTTGCACCCGCCGGCTGCGGAGGCGGCGATGGAAAGAGGAGGATTTGAGGGGGATCCTGGCAAGCTGGCGCCGGCCTCCAAACCGCGCCAGCAAGCCTGGAGGTTTCTCCGCGGATATTTTTTTCCATAGGTTGAATTTGCTTGAATTTGGTTGAATCTGCTTGAATTCGGTCAAGTCGGAGGGTGGGGATCAGGCGGCGAGGGCGCCGACTGGCACATCCCGAGCCGTCGGGACGTATGCTCCCCGTGCGGATGGGATGGGGAGACAAGTCCGAGCCGGCGCCGGGGGCGCCCTGCCGGCGAGGCCGCGGTTGACCTTGCGGTTTTCACTGAGAGAAAAAGTAGCAGCAAGTGGCGGAGCTGTCAATGGTTATTATGGATTTGTTTTGGAGCAACGTAGATGAGGCGGCTTTGATTAGCCATAAAGGGTGTTTGGGCGGCCTGACAGCCGGTTGAATTATCCCACCGAGCGCCGCGTGGGGGCACGCGGCCTACATTATTTCATCGGAAATCACGGGTCATGTAGGCCCGGTGCCCTCACCGGGCGAGTTTTAAGAAGGAGGTCGCAGAGGCCGCCGAGAAAAAAGGACGTGGCGGGGATGGGGTTCTTACCGCGGATGGACACGGATGGACGCGGATAAGAAAATGCAGCCGCCGTCGCCAAGGCTTTGGTGGCCAGGGAATGCAGAATACAAAATGCAGAATTCCCAATCAGTGAAATCAGTGAAATCCGTGGTCTAATTCCTTTCGTGATTTCGCCCTGGTGCTGCGCAAAACTCCGCAAACAAGAAAGGCCCGATGGCTGAGCCACCTCGCGCAAAGACCTGGTTTGACCGTTTTTCCAAGAGGGAATCCCGCAAACTCACCCCATCTGACGGAGAGGCGACAGAATAATGCCGGGGCAGAGTCATAAGCCTTGAACAAATGCAAATGTGCAATTCCGGGTTTTACCAGCCCGGGTTTGCGTTGTCGGCTGACCTTTGCAAGCACGTGATGCGCACTTGGACGCGCTTGGAATTGTGCAAATACATGGTTGACCCTTGCTTCAGGTTATCAAGCATCGCCTGCCCCTCAGTCTGTACTCTGGCAAGCGCAGTGGCAGCTTCCCGG
>JBEKUQ010000251.1:0-4948 GCA_049514835.1 Verrucomicrobiota bacterium
ACCACAAGCTGTATATGCTGCAATTTCACAAGGAAGCGGAGGAACCGGCGCGGCCGGCCGCGGCGCTGGCGGCGCGGGGAACCGGTGAATAGGGGGCGCATCTCGGTTATTGGCAGGGTCGGCGCGCCGCGCCGACCTGGACGCCGCAGCGCGGCGTCCCTACCTCGGAATTGTCTAAAAACTGAGACGCGCCGGTGAATAAGGGTGCAGGACAAAATTCTTCGTGGCTCGCCCTCATCCTAACCTTCTCCCCCTGGGAGAAGGAACAGCCATCGGCGCTCATGGGTTGACGGCTGGTCCTCCGGCCAAGGCCGTCGCGGGTTTTCGGTGAGACGGCGGACGATTCTCCCT
Source organism: Verrucomicrobiota bacterium (assembly GCA_049514835.1). GTDB lineage: Bacteria > Verrucomicrobiota > Verrucomicrobiia > Limisphaerales > Palsa-1400 > JBEKOF01. The sequence goes on from JBEKUQ010000251.1 coordinate 352, forward strand.
CTCCTGGAGGAGAGGGCCGGGGTGAGGTCGAGCTTTTCCACTGGCTCGGCTTTGCGCTCGACTCATCCTAAGTTTTCCTCCTGCCCAGGTTCGTGCCTTCAGGAGAGAGCCCGAGAAGGCGGCTGTGTATGCGAAGCCGATATACTACATCCCGTCATTCTCCCGGTACGACGGCTTTCAAGGAAGAACTCTTTCTCGCACCCCGGTGAATAATTTGTGAATAAATTGGGCTTGCATTCTTTGCACGGGTGGGTATAAATGGCTCCGCGCGACGAAGAGCAACTCGTCTAAGTACCGGTTTTGAGATCCTTGTCCGGGGCGTCAAGACGGCTCTACGAGCAGTATCCCGCTTGCGGGAGCGCCGATCTCGTTTTTGCCTCGTCGCGCATTTTTTTTCATACCGGCAGAGGGAGCGCGCCTTGGGAAAGCGGCTTGCGTCCGAGGTTTGGTTATTCACCAGGGCCGATGGCGTTGACCTTCAGATCAGCAAACCAAATCGGCGCTCCGGAATAGGGGGTTCCCCAAAGCGAGGCCTTGCCCTTGGGCGGAGCGGTCTTTTCCTCCACGGCGATCATCCAATCCTTCGGCTCGGGCGTTCCTTGTTCCCAGGCTTTGCCTTCCACGATCCAGGAAGACCCGTTGGCGGGGCGGACTTGCAGGCGGAGCAGGGTCCAGGAAGCGGGCTTCCAGGCCAGGAGCGCGTTGGTGCGGATTTCATTGCCTTTGTAAAGTTCGAGCATCCCTTTGGCGGGCGAGACTCTCAGGCAATAGCCGCCGTCGCCATTCAAGCCGAGGCCAAAGGAGGGGAAGCGCCGTCTGGCGCCGGAGCCAAAAATGCGGGCGCTGACGCAGACGCCTGAATTGGTGACGGGGCCGAAGAGGGCGCCGTAGAAATTCTCGGCGGGCGCGCCCGGCAGCTCCAGCACCTTGCGGCCCTCGGCCTCCTTGATTTTGAAGTTGCCGTCCATCACCAGAATATCTTCGGGGAGAGAGTCCAGCGCGGCCTTATCGAAACTGCTTTGGTAAAGCGGCTGGCCATTGGTCTGCTGGGCGCGGGCCAGGCCGGCCCAAAAAGCGCAGACAACAATAAATAAAATCGGGCAAACTGTTTTCGCAAAGTCCGCTCTCATCGGATTCTTCAATTTAGTCGCGAGACAGCATTCTTCAACCGGCAAATTGTTCCCCGGCGGAGAAGCGGAGAGGATTTCAGCAGTTGCCGAATTCGTTTATTTCGGCGAATATGTCCGCATGAGAGCGTGTCTGAAAAATCATGGACATACGATTAAGCCAGTCTGCGCAGCATAACTCCGATCATGGTAATGTGCAGCCAAGCCTCGGCGTGGGCGGTCTTAACTTCATAATGGCGCACCAAGCGGCGATGTTTCATAAACCAGCCGAAGGTCCGTTCGACAATCCAGCGTTTGCGCAACAAACGGAAGCCACGCTGGTCTTGCAGGCGCGGCACGACCTCCGGCCGCAAGGTGCCTGTCATGCGTTGCGCTGCCACCCAGCTCGCCAACTCCTCTCCGCCGCAGCCTTGGTCGGCCCACAGACAGCGCAACCACCGGAAAAACGCCAGCGCGGGAGCCAACAAGCGGCGGGCTCCCTCTCGTTCGGACACGTCGGCTGGAGTGACACAGACGGCCAACAACAACCCCAACGTGTCCACCAGGACATGCCGTTTGATGCCTTTGGTTTTTTTGGCCGCGTCGTAACCTCGCTCGCCCGCTTGGTCGGCCGAACGGACGGTCTGCGAATCGAGGATGGCCGCTGTGGGCCGGCTGCGTTTGCCGGCCTGGTCTCGGACCACGTTCCGAAACACGTCATGGATGGACTGCCAATAGCCCTTTTGACTCCAGAGCCGGAAGTAATGATAAACCGTCTTCCAAGGGGCAAAGTCCCGGGGCAACAGTCGCCACGCACACCCCGCCCGAACGAAGTAAAGCAACGCGTTGCAGATCCGGCGTCGATCAGCCGGCGGGCGACCGCGCCTCCGCCGTGTTGGACTCGGCGGCAGGACCGCTTGCAGCAAGTTCCATTGTTCATCACTCAAATCAGTCGGATACAAGATGTTACGCATCCTGCCAGCTTGGCCACCCCACTTGGACAATGGCTGTCCATCTGCCGAGTCCGAACTTCCGCTTTTTTATGCACACGCTGCCAAGGCGCCCATTACCGCCAAAAACCTTTGCCCCGGTTGAAGGGGCGAAAACGGAATTCTCTCCAAACCCCTTTCATCGTGGAACTTCTATTGCCTTTGGCGAAAGAGCGGAGCCGCGTGTTCCCCACCCTTCATCGTGCCAGACGTGATCAGAACGCGCGGCTAAAAGGCGGCCATCAACCCTTTGCGATATCCGTCAAACGCCGCGCGGCCCGCGCGCGTCAGCCGCAGCAGCGTCATGGGCACTTTGCCGCGGTACGTCTTCTCAATTTCCACGTAGCCGGCCTGCTCCAGGCGGGCGAGATGGCTGGACAGGTTGCCCTTGTTCATCTCGGTTTCGCGCAGCAGGAAGAGGAAATCGCATTCCTTTACCCCCGACAGCAAGGCGGCGATCATCAGCCGCCCCGGTTCATGCAGGACCCGGTCCAGTTCGGAAATGGCTCGGAGTTGCCCGTTCATTCTGTTGCCGGGGCGGGCGGTTTTGTGTCCCGAAGATACAAATAAAGGGTGGTCCCGCCGGAGAGGAGCCACACCAGACCGACCAACAACGCCAACGGCAGTATCCGCTCGGGGGGACTGCCGGATGCCATGGAATTAATCACCAGTGAGCCTGACACCATCAGCGCCAGAAGAAGCACCCTCCACGGCTGCTTCCTGAACCGGGCGGCCGACGCCCCCAAGTACAACATCACGCTTGACACCACCAAGAGGTCCCGCATGACGTATGCGGCCTGGTTCATGGGAATCTCGGTTATCGCGGTTTGGACAATCGGGCTGCGGCCCATCGCGTGTTGATGGCGCATCTCGCGGATCTGCCAGACTGTAAAAACAATGCCCATACCGAGCACGACGAGCAAGCCAGCGACTCTCCGTTTCGGCGAGGATTTTCTCTCCCCAAAGCCAGCGACATAGCCGGTGCGCGGCCAGGTGATATGCTCCTTGATTGCCTTGCGGACATAGTAAGGTCCAAAACCGCCGCAGACACCCAGCAGCAAGGCGAGCCAGGTTCTCCACAGGGAAGGCTTCAGCAGGAGGAAGGTGTAGGCCCCCAGGGCGAACCCCAAAAACATCGTCGCCAGTGCAAGCTCCGCGGCCCCATCCATGCTCTCATGCAGCATAGCCCGCCACATGGCCATTTGCAGCTTCTGAAACTCGCCGAGCTTTTTCTTTCGATTCTGGTCCTGCTCTTTCAGTGTCTGTAGCAACTCGTCGGTGCGCCCCTCGCGGATGGCGCGCTGGACGTTCTTGGAGAGTTCGGCGATGGATTCGCGATTCCGATTTTTCATTACAAACCAGTTTGCATTACAAACGAGTTTTTGGCAAGAACTTTTTTCGCCCTTTTTTCGTATTGCGTCGGTGACGGATGGGGAAAGGCAGGGCGGGCGGTCCTCCCCATTAACCTCCAAAAAGTGAAAGTCGCAACATATTGGAACACAATGTCTTGGAAGATATGGCTGTTCTTGACCACTTCCGTCCTAGCCGGGAGACCAGCCCGCCGCTCCATTTCGGCCCCCGTTCCGGCTCGCGCCGCTACCCAAAACGGGGGCCGAAATGGAAATCCCCTCCAAACCATGATCTGACAGCAAGAAGCCAGAATAACCCCAGAGTGCTTCGTGTCCCACGAAGCAACTCCCCCGGAAGAATTTGACTCTAACCCATGCCCGTTACACCGGTGCAGGCAGACGCGTCACATCAAGAATGATTTTTCAGACACGCTCTGAGCGTGGCTGAATTGCCCATTCCGATTGACCGCGAGCAAATTGCGCGTTTCTGCCGGGAACGCGGTATTCGCAAACTGAGCCTGTTCGGTTCGGTGTTGCGCCCCGATTTCGATCCGCGGCGCAGCGACGTGGACGTGGTGGCGGAATTTGAGCCGGGGGTGCTGAAAAGCGTGGGCTTCCAATACTTTGGTTATGGTGAGGAACTGGCGGCCATCATCGGACGCAAGGTGGATTTTTGTTCGCGTTTGCACCCGCTGATACTTGGCCGCGTCAAGGATGAGTTGTTTGCCGTGTATGAGCGCGCCTGACGCAGATTTGACGTTGCGACAGATCAGACAGCGTGGACTACGATGTCATCTGGGGCGTGCTCAATGTTGAAGCGGGCAAGTTGAGAGAATCTGTGCAGGCCATCCTGGCCAAGGAATTTCCCAAGGCGCCGCCACGGTAAACCAACCACCACGCCAAGACCTGCGAACGCCAGCGTACAAGTGTTAGCCCGGAAATGGACTTGTAGAAAATCGTGGCCGTCCCCATCCTGCCGGTAATTGACCTCCCGGCGGTCGCCTCGGCTGATCACGTGGTAAATGGCTCCCGGCTGCTCGATGCGCCATGGACGCGGCATGGGCCCACTGCTGCTCGCGTCAGGTATGAAGCGCAAGCTCAATTGCGCACATACCCGGTTTGACCCTGCCCCTTTGCCGGCCGTGTCCGAGGA
>JBEKUQ010000252.1:0-4940 GCA_049514835.1 Verrucomicrobiota bacterium
CGGCAGCCCGCAACCAAAGAAAGGAAGCCGCTGAACAGAAAGGATAGCACCCATGAACCCATCCCGCGAAGAAGCCCTGTTTGCGCTGGCTCTGGAGAAACCCGCGGAGAAACAGACTGCCATGGAAGAAGAAGCTGGACGATTTTCCCGCTTCCGCCAATGATGCGTCCGACCAGCGACGAATGCCTTATGAGCTACCTTAAATTCAGTTGTTCACATTGTGGGCAGCGCCTCGAATGTGATCCTCAATACGCCGGGCGGCAAATTCCCTGCCCCGCCTGCCACGCCCTGACGGTGGTTCCGGCGGTTCCAGGGAATGCAGTGCCATCCCCGCAAAAATCGGGCATGACTTACGTGCCTGAAAGCTGGCAAAAGCCGGATCCTGGAAAATCGACGCCATCCCCGCAAAAATCCGGGATGACTTCCGTCCCTGAAAGCTGGCGGACCCCGCCGCCGCCGGCGGAGGGCGAAGAGCCGAAGACTTGACAATCGCTACAGGTGGCCAGTTCGTAACCTGGCGCTGAAAACACCAGAGGGTTCTGAGATTTAATGGGTCGTAGGACGACAGCGTCGCATTCTGACTTTCGCTGGTCCCAACCAGCCTTGGAAGCTGCTGAAACCAGGCAAGTTCCGAGGCGCCGGCGCGGCTGGAAGCCGCGCGAAACGGCGGGCAAGATGCCTGCCCTACGAGGGCGGCCGGCCAGTTGCCGGAAATCCCGACCACGACGAGTTGCGTCTCAGTTGATGAGGTTGTTTTTTTGGTTGACTTGATCGGGGGCCGGGGATTAGGTGGGTTTTGAGATGGTCGTGTTTTGGGAGGGCGACGGCTGGACTGACGCATCTTGAAATTGGATTATGAAGAATTTGCCATTGTTTTACATGGCCGCGGGCGTCTGGCTCGCGGCCGCGGCAGGGTTGACGGCACAGGAGGCAGCGGTCCCGGCGCAGCCGCCGCAGCCGGCGCCGACCAGTCAGCCAGCCTACAAACCGCCGCCGCCCACCGATGTGCATATCGTTGGGGGCGGTTTCGGGCCAGCGGCCCCGGAGCTGCTGCCCGGACAGGGGCTGGCCCAGCATGATTTTTTCTACGCGGGCGAGGGCGACGGGCATCATCGGATGTTTATTGTGCGCCAGGGCAAAGTGGTCTGGTCTTACGAGGACCCGGACCCGCGGGCGAGAGGGGAGATCAGCGACGCCATGTTGTTGTCGAACGGGAATGTGCTGTTCGCGCATCAATACGGGGTGACGGAAATCACGGCGGAGAAGAAGGTGGTGTGGAATTATGACGCGCCGCCGGGAACGGAAATCCACACGGCGCAGGCCATCGGCCAGGAGCACGTGGTTTTCATCCGCAACGGGAATCCGGCCAAATGCCTGGTGGTCAACACCACGTCGGGCGCGACGGAGAAGGAGTTTGCGCTGCCGGTGGGGAACACCAACGCCAACGGCATCCACGCCCAGTTCCGGCACGCCCGGCTGACGGGGGCGGGCACGCTCCTGGTCGGGCACATGGATCTGCGGAAGATTGCCGAGTATGACGCGAGCGGCAAGGAGGTCTGGTCGCTGGCGGTGCCGGATGTTTGGATGGCCGCGCCGCTGGACAACGGGAACATTCTGATGACGCGGGAGCACACGGCGGTGCGGGAGTTGGACCGCCAAGGGCAGGTGGTGTGGGAGTTGCCGAGGTCGGACCTGACGGCGTTGGGCTACCAGATTTCGGGGATGCAAACCGCCAGCCGGCTGGCCAACGGGGACACGCTGATCAACAATTGGTGTCCCAAGGGCAACGGGACGGCGATTCAAGCGTTCGAGGTGAGCGCGGACAAGAAGCTGGTGTGGGCGTTGCGGGCGTGGGGGGAGCCGGTGGATTTGGGGCCGTCCACGACGATTCAGGTGCTGGATGGGCCGGCGGCGCCGGAGAAGGTGAGGTTTGGGGAGATACAGTAGGGGAAACGCTAAATGATAAATGCTAAATGATAAATGGAAAAAGGAGGGAGGCATGGGCGGCGATGGAGCGCGCTGGGAAAGCCTTAAGTTGTCGGATTGGATTACATATTGAAAGTTGTGTTTAAGCGCTTGTGTTTGTGCGTGTTTCGGTGAATTGAGCGAGGAAGCGTCGGTTTTCATTACAGAAATGGGCTGGAAACCGGGGATTTGGTTGTCTGCATTTGCGAGAATTGGACCTTGTGCAATGGTTTGATTACGAATGGTTTGCTGATGGTCTTGTCAAGAGACGATGAGGCTGTTGCATAATCGGCATGAATTCTGCTCATATTAAACTGTTGGCGTGTAGGGTTGCAGTTGTGCGTGAATTCTATGTTGAAAACGGGCGCCTGGCTTGTGGAAAGGTTGGGAGCAGTTTTAGTGACGAGATGAAAACTGGAACCGGCCAACTTGGAAGAAAAAAGAAATCATGAAAACAAACGAAGGCAATAGCTTGGTGGCGGTGAGTTCTGTTTTTAGCCGGTCGAGGAAGCAATCCATGAAAGCCTGTTTGGCGGCGGCGGCGATGTGCCTGGGAGCGGCGGTGGCGGCGCTGGCCAACAAGACGCCTGTGGAGGTGCCGGCAAACGGCATCGGGACGCTGGGCAACGGACCTGATCTGGTCAAGAATGGAACGGGGACCGGAGGCGGCAACGGGAACAGTCCGGGCGATGATTTTACGCGTTTGGACACGGTCATCACTTTGTGGAACAGTCACAATCCGACGGACATGTTGCCGACGCCGATCATCACAGGAGACACCACGGTTGGGACCGGTTCGGATGCGTTGGCCGGTTATGATTACGCAGTGGTTCACTACGGAGCGGGACCGGGCGGCACTGCCTCAGGCGGGGTGGAGATCTTTTATCTCAACGGCGACACGGGCAGTTATACGTTCCCGCAAAATGGCTCGGGTCCAAATGGCAATGGCGGGATTTCCAGCGTGGTGCTTTTCGAAGGAGACGCTGTGCCGGACGGCGGCACGGCGGTGTTGATGCTGGGGGCTGTCCTTACCGGTTTGGGGTTGCTGCGCCGGAAAGCCGGCGGCTGAGTCAGAGAGGGGCGGTTTTCGTTTTGAGACAGAAGGTAGAGCCGTGGCGACGGCTCCATTTTTCTGACAGGATGAACGGGATGGGGACTGGACTGAACAAGAATGGGCTTTCTGTTTTGTCCGGTTGTCCCGCTTGTCCTGTCAGACCTGTTTTAAGGCGCATCTCACCTTGGTCGCGATTTCCGGCAACTGGCCGGCCGGTCCCGTAGGGCAGGCACCCTGCCTGCCGGTTCGCGCGGCTTCCGGCCGCGCCGCAGCCTCGACAACAATGAGATGCGCGCCGTAATTTTTGAGGGGCAAATGCGGGCTTGCCAAAGGGGCGGCGCGGGCCAATTCTTGGGGCGCTTATGAAAACTTTTCGCATCGGCCGCTGGCCGGCCTGGTTCGCGCTGGTCTGCCTGTTCGCCGCGCCGGCAAGGGCGCAGCTTTACGAGACGGCACTGAAAGATCCTTACTTCGCCATCTATCATCCGAGCCGGGCGCCGGCGCCGGGGCCGCTGCTGCTGGAAACGGGGGACCGGCTGGCGATTGTGGGGGACTCGATCACAGAGCAGAGGAGGTACTCGCGAATCATGGAAGCTTATTTGACAGTATGCGTGCCGCAATTGAAGGTGACGGTGCGGCAGTTTGGCTGGGGCGGGGAAACGGCGGAGGGTTTTCGGCGGCGGATGGAGTCGGATTGCCTGCGGTTCAAGCCGACGGTGGCGACGTTCGCCTACGGGATGAATGACTCGAAGTACCGTCCCTACGACGACGTGAACGGGTTGTGGTATGCGTCCAATTACACGGCGATTGTGCGGGCGTTCAAGGGGGCCGGCGCGCGGGTGGTGGTGGGGACGCCGGGGTCGCTGGGCACGCTGCACGGGGCGCGCGGGGGCAATCCGGGAGGCGGAACGCTGGACGAGCGGAATTTGAATTTATGCACAATGCGGGACCTGGACATCCGGCTGGCGGAAAGCGAAGGGGTGCGGGTGGCGGATGTTTTCTGGCCGATGCTGCAGGCGGCGCACGAGGGGGAAATACGGTACGGCACGACGAACAAGCCTTACGCGCTGCCCGGGCCGGACGGACTGCATCCGAACTGGTCGGGGCATCTGGTGATGGCGTATTGCTTCTTGCGGACGCTGGGATTGGACGGAGAGATCGGGACGTTCACGGTGGATTTGAAGGGGGGCAAGGCGGAGGCGAGCGCGGGGCACAAGGTGGAGTCGTTTGCCAACGGGGAATTGACGATCACCAGCACGCGCTATCCGTTCTGCGACGGCGGGGCGACGAACGACACGATGGCGATCCGCGGGGGGATGTCGCTGGTGCCGTTCAACCCGGAGTTGAACCGGCTGATGCTGGTGGTGAAGAACATCGGGGCGCCGCGCTGCCAGGTGAGCTGGGGCGGCAGCACCAACGTCTATGCGGCGGAGCAGCTTTCGGCGGGGGTGAATCTGGCGGATGATTTTGCCGTGAACCCGTTTGCGGAGGCGTTCAAGAACGTGGACCAGGCGGTGGCGGCCAAGCAGGCCTACGAGACCCGGCAGATCAAGACGGCGTTTCACAGTCCGGAGGCGCAGACAAACATGGAGGCGGTGGTCAGCCGGACGGAGGCGGAGCGGGCGCCGCTGGTGGAGGCGCTGGGAGCGGCGTTTGTGCCGGTGCGGCACGTGCTGCGGCTGGAGGCGGTGGAATAGGGAAATGATAAATGATGAATTATAAATGATAAATGGAATGGCAGGGGGGCGGGGGGTGTGGAAAGGCTGAAGGCTAAAGGCTGAATGATAAATGGAGGATGAACGATGAGGTATGCGCCGATAGACAAGGAATTGTTCCGGCTGAACCGGGCGAATTTGAAGAAGTTGCTGCCGGCGCAATCGCTGGCGGTGGTCAATGCCAACGATATTCTGCCGCTCAACGG
>JBEKUQ010000253.1:0-4938 GCA_049514835.1 Verrucomicrobiota bacterium
CGCGGCAGCGCGCAGCGCACCAGCCCGTTGGTCACCCGGTTGATGGACAGCGGATGCTCCACCCCGAAGAACGTCGTCGGGTCCGCCACCGGGCAACCGTCCACCGTGCCGGTCGTGCGGGCCGCGGCATTTGCCGTCTCCAGCATTCCCACAATTTTCAGCGGCAGCGCGCTGCTTCCCGCCTTGATCACCACCTCCTCACGCAGATACCGCGAGCCGTCGCGCAAAATGACATGCCAGCTCACCTGCAAATTGCCATCCGCGCTCGTCAGATCCGCCACCAGTTCCCGGCCCGGCAACTGTTCCGCCAAACGCGAGGCCTTCGGGTTGACCGGCAGCGGCGCCAGGCGCGGGTCGCCCGCCAGCTTGAACTGGCCGGATGGCAAAACCTCCCCGTTGGTCAGCGTCAGCGTGAACAAGTCCGAGCCGAGGCTCACCTTCTGGCCCGTCTGATTGTCAAGCAACGTTCCAGGCAGAAGCGCCCCCTCTTTCGTGGTGCAGGTGAAGCGGACCAGCGCGTTGCCCAACGTGATTTCCGCCGCGTGCAACCGCGCCACCGGTGTGTTTGCGAGACTCGCCGCCGCCAACAGCGCCGCGAGGCCACGGCAATTTGTGAATGGGCTTCTTCTCATGTGCTTTTGAGATTAGGACTGGCCGCCACAGAACACCACCCGAAAAGGGGTTGAAGCGGAGCTTTCCCCTGAAGTTTCACCCTGACCAGTCTAAGATGCCGCGCCCGCGCATTCAGCGAAACATCATGGCTTGACCTTTAATTTTTCCGCCGCGGCCAGTTTGCGCTGGTTGGCGTCAAACGTCAGAAATTCCCGCGCGCCCAGGTGCAAGGCCGTCGCGACGTGGAGCGTGTCAAACGCCCGATGGCCCCCGGAAGCGGTATGGCGTTTGGAAAGCGTTTCGGCCAGCCGGTGGACATCCGCCCAGTCCGCTGCGGCCACCACCACCGCGCCGGCGTCCAGATCGGTTTGCAAATCGGCCAGCGCGCGGTCGCAATCGGCCTGCGGATAGCCCTTGCTTTTGTCCCGCCCATGAAGCCAGACCTGAAAACGAACGCTCTGGCGGAACTCGCAAAGCAGCAGACCGGAGACGTGCAACGCCTCCGGCATGGTCTTGAAATACGCCGCCGCCGCCTGAGAATTGTCCTGCCGCCGGTAAATGGCGCACAGAAACGACGTGTCGGGAAAGGCCATCATCCTTCTTCACCTTCCAATTCCGCCGCGCGCATGGCGGCAACCTCCTTGGCGGAAAAAACCCGGTTGCCCCAGGTCCTTCTCAACCGCGCCATGATGTCGGGTTTGACGCGCCTGGGCGTGGCAGGGGGCGCGGCTGGCATGAGGAGGGCAAATGGTCTGCCACCCTTGGTGATCTCCACCGGCTCGCCCTCGGCGATCCACGCCGCGACGCGCGAAAACCGGTTTCGCAAGTCTCTGACGCCTGCTGTTTTCATCGTGATACGAGTATGTATCACGACCCTAAGTCTGTCAATGGCAATCCAGAATGTTCAACGGGCGGCCACGGCGGCCTGGTGAAAGCCTCGATGAGAGGGTTGGGAAGCCCTTTTGCGGCGGTCATAAACCCGCGCGGCAAGACGATGGTGCGACGACCACAAGCGATGGGTTGCACATTCAACTCCACAACTTCTCCGGAGAGCCGCCCCGGGCGATCAGTTGGCGGATGCTTTCCAAAACGCGGGCCCGGTCTTCGCGGTAAGTCACGCCAAACCAGGATTCGTTGGTGCGCAACACTTTCACCCTCGCCCGGCCCGCCGCCACCAAATCATTCACCGCGCTGGGGATGTAGCATTCGGCTTTCAAGTCTGCCCCGCTCCTTTGCAGGAATTGCGCAAAGTGCTCGTTCAACTGGGCGAACAGCGCGGGATGGAAGCCCCAGAAATTCATCGAAACCGATTCGTCGCCCGTCAACCGGGTGATCTTGCCGCCAACCGTGTTTTTCGCCCCTGCGCCTTCCCGCTCGATCCCGGTCAGCTCCGTGACCGATTGCAAGAATTGATTTTCATCCACCCGGCAAACCCCGCGCGCCACGCTGCCAAATTCAGAAAGCGTGTTGCGCAAAACATATCCCACCATGGCGTAATCCGCGCTGCCGGATGCAAAATGCCCCGCCAGCAGCCGATAGGCTTGCGCGCCGTAAAAATCATCGGCGTTGATCGCCGCAAACGGCTCCCGGATGGCGTTCTCCGCCATCAGAATGGCCTGCGCCGTCCCCCACGGCTTGGTCCGCCCCGGCGGCACGGCAAATCCGGCCGGCAAACGGTTCAATTCCTGGAAAACATATTCCACCGGAACGCGCCGCTCAAAGCGCGCGCCGAGGCTTTCCCGGAACGGCTGCTCCATGTCGCGGCGGATGACAAATACCAGTTTACCAAAACCGGCCCGCAACGCATCATAGACCGAGTAATCCATGATTGTCTCGCCGCCCGGCCCGACCGCCTCGATTTGTTTCAGTCCTCCGTAACGACTGCCCATCCCCGCGGCTAAAATGAGCAAGGTTGGTTTTTTCACTTTCCCGAAAATGGTTGCGCAACAAAATCCGCCGGCGGCTGACCCGTGGCCGGGCGGGTGAACCGCGTCCGGGCTTCCGTGAAACCGGGGATGAAACCGCCGTTGGACAGAAAAAACTGTCCCTCCTCCACGCCCATGAAACGGTCCAAACGGGTCGCCTGGCCGGTCGGGTCGTGGCTGAACGCCGCCACCGTCTGTTCATGCCACTGGCCGTCGGCGGTGTGAAACCATTGGTTGCCGAACAGCGCCTTGCGCCGGAGCTGCCCGTTGCTCCCGTCAAAATCTTCGTTGAAGCTGTACAGCCCGTGCAGATACGCCCCGTCCTTCGGCGCTTTCCAACAGGAAATCAGCATCCATTTCCTTTGTGCCGGATGAAACCAGTAGCCGGCATAGATCGTTTGCGTCCCGTTGGTCGGCGTGCCCGTGACCAGGAAACGCTGTTTCTCGCCCGTCTTCCAATTATAGACCAGGTGGCTGTGTCCGCCGGTGCCTTCGTTGCCAAAATCGCCGCTGAAAACGCCGTCGCTCTTGGCCACAAGGCTGACGCGATCCTGCTCGCCCACCCGGCTGCGATCCGCCGCCTCGCTCCCGCTGTCCCAGACGCTGAAAATAATCCGCCGCTCGGTCGGGCTGTTGACTTGCATTCCGAAATAGCCGCGATGCCAGCCGCAGGCCATGTAGTAGGTCCCAATCGGCTCCTCCACCCCCGTCACTTCGCAGTAAAACTCGTCTATGTTCGTAAAGCCGGTCGTGGGATACGACAAATGCACCGAGGCCGCGTTGCGGCGCGCGTCCAGATTGAAATGGGCCCCAACCGCGGCCGGTCCGTCCAGCACCAGCGCCTCCACATTCCCCGCCGCCTGGCCCGCCGCGTTCAACGATTCCAAGGTGAACCGCTGATAACCCGCCGCCGGCACGTCGAACGATCCAAAATCCGCCTTCACCACGTCGTTGCTGGTTCCTTTGGCCGTGGCTTCCCGGGATTTTCCGGCCACTGTCAGCCGCAGCCTGCTTTCCGCGCCAACCGGCAGCCGCAGCGTCACCGCGCAGTCAAGCTGGCCGGGCGTTCTAATTTCTCCGAACCAAAGCACCTTGAGCGCAGGATCCGTCCAACCGGAAATGCCGGAGCGCGCCGAGACGCGCGCCCCGTTGGGGTTGGGATCAAGGTAGGCGGTGAAGGCCGGCACCCGCAGTTCCGCGTGCGCCCCGCAGATCGAGAACAGAAACAACGCCAGTCCGATTTGTCTTTTCATTTGCGATGCGCCAATCTCGGCAATCATCCGGGGGAGCGCGACTGTCTCGGTCGCATCCATCGGCCTCTCGCCGATGGAATCTCACCCGATCTGCAGCAAGTCCAGGCCGATGATGTCCTGGTTGCCTTCCTGGATGGTGGACAGCAGCGAATCCGGCGGGTCCCCGCCCAACTGGATGCGACAACTGGCGGCCTGCGCGCCGTCAAAAACCACGTTCTCCACTTCCTCGATGTTCAGCCCGGCGCGCCGGATGTGATCCATGACAAAGGCCAGCACCCCCACCCGGTCCAGATGCCGCACCACCAATTGCCACTTGGCCGGCGTGCGCTTGGCTAGGTTGACGCAGTTCAACACCATCCCTGTTTTCAGGAACGTTTCGATCACCCGCAGCGCTTCGTCGGCAATCGCGTTCTGCGCCTGCTCCGTCGAAGCCCCGATGTGATGCGACCCGTAAAGGTTCGGCAGTTTCAGGATCGGATCCTCAAAGGGGCCCGTGGCGGCGGCGGGTTCCGGATCAAACACGTCCAGGCAGGCGCGAATTCGGTTGGCCTCCAGCGCCTCGCGCAACGCCGCCTGGTCCACCACTTCGCCCCGCGCCGTATTGATCAGGATGGCCCCCGGCTTCATCAGCCAGAGGCGGGACGCGTTGACCAGCTTGCGCGTTTCCGGCTGCAAGGCCACGTGCAGCGTCACGATGTCGCTCTCGCGGAAAATGTCATCCACGTTTTCACGCCATTGCACCCCCAAGTCCCCGGCCTGTTCGGCCGTGAGCGAACGCGACCACGCCACCACGCGCAAGCCAAAGCCGTGGGCGCGGCGGATCACCTCCCGTCCGATGCTCCCCACCCCCACCACCCCCAGGGTCTTGCCAAAAACCCCGTCGGCGCGGGAGAATTCCTTCTTGTTCCATTGGCCCGCCCGCAGCGCCGCCACGCCTTCCGGCACGCGCCGGTCCATGCTCAGGAGCAGCGCATAGACCAGCTCCGCCACCGCGATGGAATTCTTGCCCGGACAATTGCTGACAAAGATGCCGCGGCTGCTGGCCGACTTGACATCAATCGTGTTGACACCCGCCCCGGCCCGCAGCACCAGCGCCAGTTGGCGCGAGGCCTGCAACGTCTCGCCCGTCACCGGTTTGCTCCGCACCA
>JBEKUQ010000254.1:0-4931 GCA_049514835.1 Verrucomicrobiota bacterium
ACGTGCGGCAAATCGAAATGGTAAAAGTCGGCATCCAACCTCAAACAACAAACCTTGCCGGATGGAGGAGGCCTGATTCCAGTAATTCATCTGCATCTGCGTGCATCTGCCCCGTTATCTGCCAGCCTGCGCAGGATTTCATGTCAAGACGCGATTCGCCCAAATCCATGAATACCTTCCCCCGCCATGTCTCCCCTGACTTTTACCACCCACCCATCCCATTGATTACCAACCACTTACATCCTAAAATCCGCCGCCCCCCACCGGCGCCCGGCTCTCCCCTGCCCTCCCCTTGCCCGATCTTCGAGGCCGCTGACCATCACGTTATATGCTGTTTATCGCGATCCAACCTCATAAGGCCCTGACCGGGATGCCCCGGCGTTCCCATTTTTTTTCGGCCCCTCCGCGGTCTTTGGACTTTACAAAAAGCCGCCGCCTCGCAACCCTGTCTTGGCCCGAGGAGGAGCCGCCGGAGTTTGATCCCGGAGGGCGCCGCGGCTGTCCAATGAAACTGATGACGGATCGTGAAAGGCCGAAAAACGCCTTTGCATTCAAAGGCCGCATTTGTAATTTGTGGCGGGAAGACACCCGAATAAACGCATTGAACTGATGCCGACATGCGACAATTTATCGCCATAGCCGCCAACGCCTTCATGGAATTGATCCGGCAGCCGATTTTCCTGCTGCTGATGACCACCTCGGCGCTGTTCGAGGTGGGGCTCTCCTGCGTCAGTTACTTCGGGTTTGGGGACGAACCCAAGATGGTCAAGGTCAGCGTGCTCGCGGTGATGCTGGTCGCCGGGCTGTTCAGCGCCGTCCTAAGCGCGTCCGCTTCGGTGGCGCGGGAGATCCGCACCGGCACGGCGCTGGCGGTGATGGCCAAGCCGGTCAGCCGCTCCCAGTTTCTGCTTGCCAAATACGCCGGTCTGGCCCTGTCGCTGGTCGTGCTGACCTATGTCAATTGCGTGGCCGCCCTGCTGGCGACCCGGATGACGTTTGATGCCTACGGCGAGGCGGACACGCCCGGGCTGCTGATTTTTTGCGGAGCGGTGGTTTTGGCTTACGCCATCGGCGGGTTGACCAATTATTTCATGCGCCGTCCATTTGTCTCTGACGCGGTGCTGGCGGTGGCGGCGATGGTGACGGTGGCGTTTATCGTGCTGCACTTCGTTCCGCGGGCGGCGGAACGGGCGGCGAACGAGTTTGTGGGCCTGGACTGGCGCGTGGTGCCGGCCTCGGCGCTGATCTTGATGGCGCTGCTGATATTGGCGGCGCTGGCCCTGGCCTGCTCGACGCGGCTGGAGGTGATTCCGACGTTGAGCGTGTGCTCGGCCTTGTTTTTATTGGGGTTGGTGTCGGATTATTTCTGGGGAACGCGCGCGAAGGAAGGAAGTGTTTGGGCCTCTGTGCTTTACACGGTGACGCCGAATTGGCAATTGTTCTGGGTGTCGGACCTGCTGGAAGGCAAGGGGCCGATACCGGTGGATTACCTGGGCAAGGCGCTCGGATACACGGTGGGGTACGTGGGGGCGATGCTGGCGCTGGCCCTGGTGCTGTTTGAAGACCGGGAATTGAGTTGAGGAATTTGATGGATCGAAACATTAAAAGAATAGGATTAATCAACTGGCTGGCGCTGCTGGCTGGCACGGTGGGAATGATGTTCATCGCCCGCTACGCCAACTCGGCGGCCGGGCTGATGGGAGCGATCCTGGGCGGCCTGGGCCTGGTGGTGGCACTTTTGAGCTATTGCCAGATGAGCCTGGAGGGACGGGAACAGTTGGAGAAACTGGAGCTGGATGAGATGAGCAAGAGCCGCGGCGCGGCCTCGCTTTTTGCCGCGGCGGGGGAAGACACTTTTCCGGCGCGGCGTTCCCGCGAACAATTCGAGCGGTATTTCATTCCAGGGTTGACGGTCTTGCTGTTCTTGCTTGAGTGCGCGGCCGCCTATTTTCCCTGGCGGCACGGCAGCGCGGTTTCGGGCGTTGATCCGATGCGAGCGCCGCTGGCCCTGGCCTTGTTCGGTTTGTTGGGGCTGATTCTGTTTATATTGGGCAAGTATTCCAGCGGGCTGGCCCGGCTGCAAAAACAGCGATTGCTTCGTCCGGGCGCGGCGTATTTGCTGTTGAGCGCCTACGCGAGCTGGACCACGGCGGCAACCATGGCGGCGGTCTATTTCAATTTTTCGCGGGTGGATTATTATGTGGGCCGCGTGTTATGCGTCGTGGTCGGCTTAATCGCATTGGAAACCTTGATGGGACTGGTGCTGGAGATCTACCGGGTGCGCCTGAAAGGGAAGGAGGTGCGGCTGCTCTACGAAAGCCGGCTGGTCGGTTTGTTGGGCCAACCCGAAGCCCTCATCAGCACGGCGGCGCACGCCTTGGATTACCAATTTGGCTTCAAGGTCTCCGAGACCTGGTTTTATCGTTTTCTGGAAAAGGCCTTCGCCTGGCTGGTGCTGGCGCAACTGGGCATTTTGGTTCTCTCCACCTGCATCGCGGTCATTCCACCCGGGGAGCAGGCCTTGCTGGAGAGATGCGGGCGGCCGGTTGGGCGCGGGGTGATCGGTCCGGGATTGCACTTCAAGCTGCCGTGGCCGGTTGATCAAGTCTATCGGTATCCGACCGAACGGATTCAAAGCTTTATCGTGGGGGCGGAGCCGGAAACGTTGAAGACCATTCAATGGACGGTTCCCCACGCCAAGGAGGAGAATTTTTTGGTGGCCAACCGGTCTGGCGAGTTGGCGGCCGGAACCACCAATCAAACAGGGGGACACCCCGCGCCTCCGGTGAGCCTGCTCTCGGTGAGCATTCCGGTGCAATTTCAAATCACCAACCTGACGAACTGGGCTTATAAGAACCAGGATCCTGCGGCCCTTCTGGCGACGCTCTCGCGCCGCGTGGTGGCGCGATTTCTGGCGGGGGCGGAAATGACCAATCTGATGTCGGCGGGACGGGGCGAGGCGGCGGACACCTTGCGCCGAATTATACAGGAGCAGAGCGACGAACTGGATTTGGGCGTGAGAATTGTCTTTGTCGGTCTGGAGGACATTCATCCGCCGGTGAAGGTGGCCGGGGAATATGAAAAAGTGGTGAGCGAACGGGAGAGCCGCGAAGTCAAGATTTTGGACGCGCAGGCGCACGCCATATCCACCAACGCGCTGGCGCGGGGCGCCTCGACCAACCTGGTGGTGATGGCGGAAGCGGACAAGTTCAGCACCACCATCAATGCGGTGGCGCGGGCCGAACTGTTCGCCAAACAGTCGCTGGCCTTCGCGGCCGCCCCCGGCCCGGATGGGGTTTATGAGCACTGGGCCTATTTGGACGTGCTGGCCAAAACCACCCACGAGGCGCTGAAGAAAATCATCAACGCCACCGGCGACAGCCCGCAGATATTCGAGTTCAACGAAGAACCAAAAATTCGCGATTTGGGAAGCAGCCTGATAGTTCCCAAAGAGAACAAGTAATATGAAACGAAGCCCCCTGACCATAGTCATCGCCCTCCTGCTCATCGCCGTATTCGGCCTGATGCTCTTTGTCTTCCAAGTGCGCCAATCCGAGGTCGCCGTCGTCACTTTGTTTGACAAGATGGAATCGAGCGGGGTGCGCACCAACCCCGGTCCGCACCTGAAATGGCCCTGGCCGATAGAGCGAGTCTATACGCTGGATCAGCGCGTCCACGGCCTGGACATGGAAGCGGAAGACAAACTGGAACCGATAACCCTGCCCGATCAAAACATAGTTTTGCTGCTGACCTATGTGGGCTGGCGCATATCCGATCCGGCGCGGTTTTTCCAGAATTTTGAGAACGGTTCGATGATACAGGCGGAAACCAATTTGCAGAGCATCATCCGCTCGGCCAAACTGGAGGTGGCCGGCCACCACAATTTTTCGGATTTCCTTTCCGCCGATACCAACCAGATCAAATTCACGCAAATAGAACAGGAAATGCTCGGCAAGGCGCGCGAAAAGGTGGCCGCCGGGAAATACGGCATCGAGATTAAATTCATGCAAATCAAAAGCATCGAACTGCCCGCCACCGTCTCCGAGGACGTTTTTACCCGCATGAAGGCGGAGCGGAACAAGCTGGCGGACGCCATCAAGGCCGATGCGGAAAGCCAGTCCACCGCGATTCGGGCCAAAGCGGACAGCGAAGCGACCAAACTACTGGCGGAGGCCGATGCCAAGGCCAAGGAGATCCGGGGCGAGGGCCAGCAGGCCATGGTGCAATCCTTGGAGATCATGGCGCAGAACGCCGAGCTGGCCAAGTTCCTCATGAGCCTGACCACGCTGGAGGACGTGGGCAAGGAGAAAACGACCTGGATTCTCAACCACAACACCACCGGTCTGGAGCTGCTGCAAGCCAAGCCCACCCCAGCCGGCACGAATGCCCCAGTCCCCTCACATGACTAGATTATGCCATACCCGGTCCAATCGAATTGACAGATGAGCGAAGAGGAATCCAACCCGTTGAAGCCGCCGGCCGGCCCGCCCGCGCCGGAGCCGCCGACGACCGAGGATCCGGGGACGCAGGCCCTGTCGGAAGCCTTGCGCAGCAGCTTCTTCATCATCCAGATCATCATGGTACTGCTGGTGGTGATGTTCTTCGCCTCGGGTTTTTTCACGGTGAAGGAGCAGAACAAGGCGATCATCCTTCGCATGGGCAAGCCGGTGGGAGAAGGCGAGGGAGTGTTGCTGGGGCCAGGCCCGCATCTGGCGTTTCCGCGGCCGATAGACGAGGTGACGAACGTGCCCTTCAGCTCATCGCAGCGGGCCTATTCCAGCGTGGGCTGGTACCAAAGCATCCGAGAGTTCACCCAGAACGTGGCGCCGCCCCAAGGAATGGAGAAGCTGGACCCCTCCTCCAGCGTGAGCTACCTGCTGACGGCTGACACGAACATCATCCATTTGATCGCATCGGTCAACTATCGCATC
>JBEKUQ010000255.1:0-4901 GCA_049514835.1 Verrucomicrobiota bacterium
TCGACGGCGATTTTCTGCACCGTCTTGCCTATCCAACCCTGGCGCGCGGCATAATAAAGCACCGTCAGCACCAGAATTCCATGAAACGTCATCGAGATGAGCAAATTCACCTTCGATGAGTTTTTCGGTTTGCGCTTTTGTGAGCCAGGCAACATCGGGAGCCTCCTTACTTCTGATCCGCCGTCGCGGTCGCCCCAGGCAGGTTGGGAACGTTGGCTTGCTGGCGGGCCGGAGCGCCGGCCAACGGATCGCCCTGGCGTTTGCCGCCCAGCGGATCATTTTTCATTGGTTTGCTCATCGAAACGATTCCTTCAATAATCCAATCTACGACCGCGGACAACAGACGATTGCGGACCTTTCCCATCACCCACGGAAGCGATTGTATTCGCCTATTATTACAATCGTGCGTTGAACGTGTTACGATTGTGTGAATCCGCCGGATCCATCACGGCTGCGGGGGAATCTGGAACCCAACCGTCTGGCCGTCCGCATCAAGAATGAATTGTGTGAATTTCCCCAATAAACTCAGCGCCACCGCTGATCTGGCGGGTCTAGCCTGCCCGCCCCCCGTTCCCATCACCTTCAATGACCCTCCAATTTGCGGACTTGCTGGGTTAAATTGCTGAATTCCAACGTGTTGTGGGGAGCGTATTGGAGATAAAGTTTGTCGTACCGGATCTCCGCCCGCTTGTCGTTTTGCTTTTGGGCGACTTGGGCCAGACCGTAATAGACCGCTGGCGACGGCTCCGGCTCCATCTTCTCCACAGCCTGAAAATCTTTTTTCGCGGCGTCAAGCCGGCTGACTTGCAGTTCGGAAACGGCCCGGTTGAGAAGCGGAACCGAATTGCCGGGGTCCTGATGCACCATCTCCGTCAAGGTGATGATGGCGGCCTCATAATCCTTGACCGCCATTTGCATTTCAGCCCTGCGAAGATTGACAAGGTTGACCTCCTGCGAGCTGGCGAGGGGGACATTGAGCAACTGCAACTGTTCATCGAGGGCCGTCAACGCTTTCCGGAACCATTGGACCGCCTCTTTCTCCTTCTCGGCGTCCCCTTTGCTTTCGCGCAATGCCCGATTGCCCATGAGCCGGTAAATCTCGGCCATCACCCCGTCAAATTTATCGTCTTTCGGGTTCTGGGCGTGCGCGTCGTCCAGCAACTTATCGGCCCGCGCGAAGTCGTTCCTGGCGAGATAGGCCAGGACCTCCACGCCCACCAGTCCCAGCGGATTGCCCGCCGAACGTCCGCGCACATCTTTGATGAGCACAAAAGCCGCATCCACCAGTCCCATATCAATATAGGTGTTCGCCAGGTCCAGTTCGCCCACAAGGTTGTTGGGTGCCAGCTCCAGACTGCGTTGAAATAAAGGAGCGGCCCGGCGATAAGCCCCGCGCTGGGCAAAATACCGGCCGATCTGGATGTCCAAGTCAGGCTCATCCGCCGGGCCGTACATACTCAGCGCCAAGTCCCACCGGTCATTAAAATGCACGGCCACATCGGACACGGCAATGAGCGGGCCCACGGGCGGCACCCCGCATAAATGCGCGTTGTATTGTTGGTTGGCCCGGGCCAACAGGTTGTTCGGATTCAGGCGAATGGCCTCCACGAACTGAGCGTTCGCGTCTCTGACCAGGAGCGGCAGTTTGCGCCGCGTCCCGGCCCTTTGGAGTTCGGTGCCCCAGTAATCCAGAATCTGCGAATAATACCCGGCGACCCGTCGGGCATCCGCGTTGCCCTTTGCCAGTTTTGCCAAGGTGGCCAGCCTTTCCCTTTCCATCGTGTGCCAATACGCCTGGTTTGTGGCGATTGCCGGCGCAGACAGCGCCAGCGTCTCCAGCACGTTGGTCGGATCAGGATGCAAATTCCCCCCCAAGCGCTGCGGCGTCATGCAAACCTCCTCCAACTGGCTGCCAAAGCTGGGATGCAAATAATAGACCGCCTGCTGCCCGACGAGCTGCGCCAAAAGCTCCCCTGCTTGCTCGTCCGTGGTCTGCTGGGGAAGCCGGTCTCGATTGACCAGTTCCTTCCCAAAAATCGGGTGGCGATCCGCCAGATAGCAAAGATACTCGCGATGAACCAGCGACTGGCTCTCCACAAAAATGTATTGATCAGGCAGACCCAGGCTCTGGCGGCCTCCCATCGCCAGATAGAGACGGGTGGCATCGTCCGCCAGCACGATGGCTGGCTCCGCCGGCATGGATTTGGCCATTTCCTCTCCAAATTGGGCCGCCACCGGGCTGTTGAAGTCCCGGATTTGTGGATAATGGTCGCAGAACAACATCGCGGGCAACCCAATCGCCGCCACCCAAAGCAATCCCACCACCCCTCGGCTGATCACTCTCGAAATCCTCCCGGTCCGTTCCGGGCCCGAGGGCGCGTTCATCCGAAACATCCGTGGAACCTGACCGCTGAAATACCCGACGCCCAACGCCGCCAGATAGAAAAAACTCAGGAAGCCCGTCATTCCCATGGTGACGCCCATGCCGATATTCCACGGGTTGGGGCGGTAGCGCACATCGAAAAACATCAAAACTCCGACGGCCAAAAACACGAGATTCAGCGCGCGAATCAATGTGCGCGTCAGTCCGGCGAAGGGGCTCATGTCGCTCTCGCTCGACCGCCAGTCAATTGCGGCAAAAAACAGCGGAACCATCGTCGTCATTCCCGCGATCACCGCCATATACCGCGGAATTCGGGTCAGGAAATAATGCTGTTCCCCCAGTTTCTGTCGCAGCAGTTCCCAAAAGCCCCCGTCATGGGCCACGGCGCCCAGAAGCGGAACCAGACCGTAAAGCAGGAGCCCCAACACACCCCACCAGACTGTCCGCAATACGAAGAACCAGTTTAACAACATCATCCGTCTGATCCAGAACAGCACACTTTCAGTGCCGCTTCCTTCGCCTCGAAAGTCAAATAAGCTCTGGCGCTTGATCCAGATCAGCGCCAGCAAGAAGCACGGGAAAAAACCGATCAGCGCCCAATTGCTCGTCGCACCAGCCCCATAAACGAATGCAAACAGGTCCAACCACCTCTCTTTCCTGGAGACGCGATACTCCAGCAGACAGTAAATCGGCAAAGCGAAAACCAGCAAATCCAGCATCTCACTGGTCCCGGAAACAGCATCCTCCCAAAAGGTCAACTGGCCCGCCAGCAGCAGCACGGCAAACGCGGCCGGCAGCAAGGTCACCTGCGCTGAACGTGAGGCGGCATCTCCTCCGTCCTGCTCCCGAGGCCTCTTGACCCGGTCGCGCAGCAAAAGCCTCACCGATCGGGCCAGGATCGCCAGCGTCAGGGCCGCGCAAGCCGCGGTGAACACATTTAATCCCATAACCCGCCAGCCCGACGGCAGCCAGCGCAATGGAAAAGTCAAAATCAAAAACAGCGGCTGATACTGTAGGTTGGGCCGCCACGGCAGCGGACCGGGATGCCAGTCCCAACCCGTGATCTGCGACGCAAAAGGCAGACTGCCGAACGTCACCCAGTGGTTCAACGTCAACCCATACAGCGCCAGCGCCGCCAACCCGACCAGCCATGGACGCAGCAGGATGGGGCGCCGGGCTTCAGATCTGCTTGTTCTCTCGTTCTCCGCCGTCATCGTCCGGTCAATTTTGACCACTGACCGCCCCCTCACAAGAATAATTTCAAGCTCGGATTCAATGGCGAGCCAACGGTTCTTGGAAAGTCCCACTCGCCGGGACTGGCCAGCACGGTTCAGCGGATTGGGGGCTGCTCAACGATTGCGAAAGTCAGAGTAGATCGTTTATGACAATCCCTCATCGGAAATCCAGGCAAGGCGTCACGGGGGATTTGTGACAATTCTTAATTGTCCAAAGACAGGTGTGTCAGCGTTCAAAAAGTGTGCAGACATTGGGATTGGATATGACCGCAAACGCCAGTTCCGCTTTCAAAACCTGTCGGTATGCCGATGCGGAGTCAAGATGAGGTGGCGTCCGCCCCTTTCATAAACCTTGGATGGTTTTGCTGGCGCGGATGTCGCGTTCGGAAACGCCGGCCTCGATGGTGAATCTGTTGCCGGCGTCCACGGTCCAGTCTTTGCTGGCCGGACTCCAGTAGGCAAAGGATTCGCGGGGCAGGATTATTTCGACTTTTTTGGATTGACCGGGTTCCAAAGCGACCTTGGAGAAGCCTTTGAGTTCGCGGCGTGGACGCGGCACGGGGGAGTGTTGTTCACCGACATAGATTTGCACCACCTCCGCGCCGGCGCGAGCGCCGGTGTTCTCGATGTCGAGGGTGACTTTCACATCAGACCCGGCCTTTTCCACCTTCATGTTTGACACTCGGAAGCTGGTGTAACTCAGGCCGAAGCCAAACGGGTAGATCGGACTCTTGCCGGCCTTGTCGTAGCCGCGGTAGCCGTAGAAGATGCCCTCGGTGTAGGGTTCTACCGGGTAGTCCGCGCCGGCCTGATTATGGCCGGGATAAAAGGCGAAGACCGGGTTGTCCTCGAATTTCCGGTCGAAGGTGGAGCAGAGATGGCCGCTGGGGTTGACGTCGCCGAAGAGGACTTCTCCCACGGCGAGGCCGCCCTCCTGCCCCAGATACCAGGCCTGGAGAATGGCCGCCGCCTCGGGTTCCCAGGCGCTCATGCCCACGCCCGCGCCGCTGTTGTTGATGACGATGGTGTGGCGATTGAGCCGCGAGGCGGACTCGATCAGGTATTGTTGCAGCGCGGGCAGATCGAACGGACGATCGCGGCCTTCGCTTTCCACGTTGCGATTCAAGCCGACACAAACGACAACAGCATCCGCGTCCTTGGCCGGCGCCAGATCGGGAATCTGCGGAGAAACCAGGGCCACTCTTATGCCTCGTCCGCCGCCAAAAACGCCGCGACCGCCGCGACCGCCCCCGCGACCGCCGCGGCCCAACGCGGCATTGGCC
>JBEKUQ010000256.1:0-4901 GCA_049514835.1 Verrucomicrobiota bacterium
GCCGAGCGCGCCGGCGTGCTCTTCTCCGAGGGCGTCCTGGAAATCC
The DNA here is from genome assembly GCA_049514835.1 of Verrucomicrobiota bacterium. GTDB lineage: Bacteria > Verrucomicrobiota > Verrucomicrobiia > Limisphaerales > Palsa-1400 > JBEKOF01. Next base: position 47 of record JBEKUQ010000256.1, read on the forward strand.
TGCCCGAAGGTTTCGGCTTTCTGCGCTCGCGCAGTTTCAATTACCTGCCCTGCCCGGAAGATATTTACGTCTCCCCCTCCCAGATCCGCCGTTTCGACCTCCAAACCGGCAACCTCATCGCCGGCCAGATCCGCCCGCCCAAGGACAAGGAACGCTTTTTCGCGCTCCTCAAAGTCGAGGCGGTGGACACGGAAGACCCCGACAAGGCCAAGGACAAGACGCATTTCGACAATCTTACCCCTTTGTTTCCCAACAAGCGCTACCTGCTGGAGACCACCTCGGACGAGCTTTCCACGCGCGTGCTGGACCTGGTCTGCCCCATCGGCAAAGGCACGCGCGGGCTGATCGTGGCCCCGCCGCGCACCGGCAAAACCGTCCTGATGCAGAAGCTGGCCAACGCCATCCTGAAGAATAACCCGGAAGCCTACCTCTTCATCCTGTTGATTGACGAGCGCCCCGAGGAGGTCACCGACATGGAACGCAGTTGCCGCGGGGCCGAGGTCATCAGTTCCACCTTCGACGAGCCGCCCGAGCGCCATGTGCAGGTGGCGGAGATGGTGATCGAGAAGGCCAAGCGCATGATCGAGCACAAGAAGGACACCGTAATTCTGCTTGACTCTATCACCCGCCTGGCCCGCGCCTACAACACCATCCAGCCGCATTCGGGCAAAATCCTGTCCGGCGGCGTGGACGCCAACGCCCTGCACAAACCCAAGCGCTTTTTCGGCGCGGCGCGCAACATCGAAGAAGGCGGCTCGCTCACCATCATCGCCACCGCGCTGGTGGACACCGGCTCGCGCATGGACGAGGTTATTTTTGAGGAATTCAAGGGCACAGGCAACATGGAGGTCAATCTGGACCGGCATCTGGTGGACCGGCGCATCTTCCCTTCCATCAACATCGAATTGTCCGGCACGCGCAAGGAGGAACTGCTTTACCATCCCGACGAGTACAACAAAGTGGTCATCCTGCGCCGCGCCCTGACCGGCGTCCCGCCGGTGGAGGCGATGGAACTGCTCCTCGGCAAGCTGAAAAAAATCCGCACCAACATCGAGTTCCTCCTCTCCATGCAGGTTAGTTGAGGGCGGGCGGGCAACGGAACGGTTTGACAGCCATTTGCCGCCTTGCGCCACCGGAACGGTGACATTATGGTTGTGGTGTATGCCGAGCATAACCTTGAAAGACATCCCGCCCGAACTGCACGCGCAGTTGAAAAACGAAGCGGCGGCGAATTTCCGCAGCCTCACTCAGGAGGCCATGAGCCGGCTGGAACGGACCTTCCAGATTGACGCCGCGCTGACGACCAAACGCGACCAAAAGTGGATTGACGAAGCCATCGCCAGCGGGCCGGAAACGCCCTTGACCAAAAAGGAGATGCAGGCCATCCGCGACCGGATATTGAGAGGGAAGAGGTGAGCGCCAGCAAACGCCCGCGTTTTCTGCTTGACCTAGCCGAAGAGCTAACTTGGCTGAAAGACAAGGCGGGGGCCAACGTGGCGGAAAGATGGTATGACGCCCTGCTCGACACGCTTCAATTCGTCGAGGAAAACCCATTTGTCGGGCGAGAGCGAAAGGATTTGTTGCCGGTTGGCATCCGCTCCTGGCGGGTTCGTAGTTTTCCGCGCTGGCTGATTTTTTACGCGGTAACTCCCAGCAATGACATCGTCTTTTACCGGGTTCGTTCCGGCACCATGAATTTGGTCGTGATGAAAATGGAGTCATGAAGGTCTTCCATCTCGCACGTTTCTGAAAAAATATGTGACTGCGCACAGGAGCAGCGCCGCGAGGGAAATGGCGCAGCCAATGTGAAAGGCGCGGTCTTTGTATTCGAGCAAAACTTCATGTTTGCCGGCCGGAACTTCCACCGCCTGGAATCCGCCGTTGGCCCGCCATAACGGAACGCCGTTCCCATCCACCGAGGCCCGCCAGCAATGATAATACGATTGCGCCATCACGAACATGGTGTTGGTGTCAGCCTGCGTCTGAAAGACGCATTTCTCCGCCGTGATCGTGCTTGACAGTATGCGCGCGGTCGCATCCGCCTTGGCCGAAACTTTTTCGCGCGCCTCCAACGGCAGATAAACCATGGCGCGCGGCGCGAAATCGGGCCGGCCCAGCGCGGCCAGCGCGTCGGCGTCCTCCAGAAAAAGCGGCTGCTGGCCAATCGTGGCCCAAGGCATGAAATTGGCGCGCGCTTCCCAGGACAGCGAGATCGGCTCCATCCGGGCAACGCCGAACTGCGACACGCCGAGGAATTCCTCCAGGCGCGGCAACGAATTCGAGCCATAGAGCAGCCGGGCCACCGCGGCCCCTTCCCGCGGGTGAATCGAAAAAAAGCCGTTCACTTTCGGAATTTTATCCAGCAGGTTGCAATCGCTGAACAGCATGGAGCGCTCTCCCAAATAATGCGTCTCCAGGTCGGGATTGACCAGTTGGTCGAGCAGATTCTGGGCGTCCCGGCCCGGCATGGCGCGCGATTCCCCCAGGCGCGGCACGGTGGTCATGGGCGGGGCCAGGGGCGCGTAATCGCGGACGGGGATGGTCGGGTTCTGGCGCGGGACGTGGGTGCAGATGTCCAGGCCCGACAACAATAAAAATGCAAAGGCGACAACCAATTGCCCCGCCTTCGAGGGAAATCGCGGCTGGAAAAGCAGGGCGGCCGCTCCCGCCGCCAGAATCAGCAGGCGCACGGCGCCGTTGGTCCCCACCACGCCGCGGGAGTTTTCGGCGAAGGGAACGCAAAACGCCAGAACCGCCACCGCGACGGCGAGTGCCCCGCCCATGACCAGCAAGGCGCGGCCAACGCGCGACGCCGCCCCGTTTTGCAGCCAGACGATTCCCGCCGCCGCCAGCAGCGGCAAACAAAAAATCGTCACCACCACAAATTTGATCGGGAAGCGGGTGAGGCCCAGAGCGGGCGCAAGCGATTTCAAAATCCTAAGCAGCAGACCGGAATCGCCCATCGCGCAAAGCACGCCCGCCAAAGCCAGCAAGCCGAGAAAGGTTGTCGTTTTGCTGCGTACCTTCACCACCGCCAGCACCGCCAGCAGCACCGTGACAATGCCCGCGTAATACGATGTCGTCCATTCCTGGCCGGGCTGCATCCAAACGCCCGTGAGCGAAGAGGTCATGCGGAAAAGCGGAACGAGAAAATTGGCCGCGCCCCACGCCGGCATGGCCCAGGTGTTGTCGCCGGCGGAAGTCGTGCGGTCGCCGTGCGCCAGCAAATCGAGCCAGGGCAGAAGCTGCGCCGCGCTCAGGGCCGCGACGAGCGCGACCACCGCGGCCAGCCGCCCCGTCCCGCCCGGCGAAATCCGTTCCTGCCGCCGAAATCCGGCCAGGAAAACGCCCAGCACGATCAGCCATGTAAAGATGATTATTTCCGGCGAGCCGGTGGTCATCTGGCACGCGCCGGCCAGCGCGGCCAGGACGACGCGCCGTTTGCCCCCGTTCCACGCCCCTTCGGCCAGCAACACCACCCACGGCATCCAACCCAGCGCCGCGATGTGGCAGGGCCACATCCAGCAATTCAGCCCCAGCCCGTTCCAGGCGAAAATCAGGCCGGCGAAGCTCGCGGCCATGCGGTTGCCGAACCAGCGCAACGCCAGAAAATACATTCCGATTCCCGCCAAAAATACATGCCCCAAAATGAAAAAGTTCATCGCCCACGGCATGGGGAGCAATTCGTAAAACAAGGACGGCGGATACAGCGCCAGCGTGTTCCATTGCGCGAGAAAGGGGATGCCGCAATTGTTGTAAGGATTCCACAGCGGAACCTCGCCCCGCCAGAAGCAATCCCGCAAATGATAAGCCACCGGAAACCCGAATTGCCCCATATCGCGGTAAAAAAAAGCGTGCGTGCCGAGCAGGATGTCCGGATAAGAAACCAGCAGGAGCACGCCCAGCAGCAGCGCCAGGCGCGCGGCGGTGAACTCCCTGTCGAAGTCCGTGCGCCAACCAGGCAAGTCAGAGTTCATGGTTGGAGAATGCACCCGGCCTTGGCCGTTTTTCAAACATGGACCAGCGCCAGTTTATTTGGGGTCACCGGACGATGTGTCCAGTGCTCCTCAATTTGCTGCTGAAACGAAGTGCTGACAACCTTGGCCCGCGCCTGGAGCCAGCCATCCTGTTCGCGCCGCAGGTAAATGCCCTCCATCGGCGTGCGTCCCGCCGCGGAACTGCCCAGCAAGGAAGTCAGGCGCTTGGTGGATAGATGGCCCCGCGTCACTTCCGGGACAGCCACCAAGCCCTTCTGTCGCAGCCACTCGTTCCGCCGGTCCACCGGCCAGAAATGCCGCGAAGCAACCTCGAAAATGTCGAAACCGAGAAACCAATCCGGCAACGCATCATAAGGAACAGTATGTTTAGCGTAACACCATTCTCCATAGAGGATCAAGCCGCCACACAAGCCGTCTTCCAACTCAGCGCGATGTTCCGCCAGCCACGGCCAGAGAGGATTCCATTGGGCATGACTGCGGCCGGAGGCGAGATAATGGCCGCGACTTTGGGCGCGCACGCGGCCGTCCGGGCCAAGGGATATGCCCAAGTTTGCGCCGTCCACCTTCTCTTCGACGATCACTTCTCCAGCCAGGAATTCGGCGGCCTCCGCCGGCTTGAGAATTTTGTCGTCGCGCGGCGAGCCGGCGCCCAGCCAAACCAGATGGGGCGTATGCGGAAATTTGTGAAAAGTATCGGTCATGTTCCTGCACCTGTCTTGCGCTTCCAAATTTTTTCAAGTTCGTACCGGCAGAGAACTTCGAGTTGTATTCCATGTCGTTTCAGATCCTCTTCCCAACCGAGCCATTTGCTATCAGCCGCTTGCAGGATCGATGGTTTTTCAGGATGGCTGAAAGCT